>JAVWLC010000001.1:0-34692 GCA_036638175.1 Raoultibacter sp.
TTAATTTTAACCTGTCGATTCAACGACTCAATTCTACGAGGGTTTTACCATGCCAAAGATTTCCCGTCTCGCGGGCATTCTGTGTGTCGGTCAAAACCATAATCAGGCAGTAGAGAACTTTCGTCGCACGGCCACTGGCCAGGGCACTATGTTTTACGCATCTCAGGATGGCGTAGCGTATGCTTCACAAAGCGGCACTGACCTCTACAATCCGAACGGCGGCACCGAGCTGCTGGAAGAGCATCCTGATTTGGTTGAGAAAGCCGAGTTCCAGTCCGAATCAAGTACTGGTGACGTGAAAGCATACTACACCATCTGTCTGGATGGCTGCGGCAGTCACGTAATCAGTGACAGCGCGGCGAACATTCAAGGTTGCTGCCCGTCATGCTCTGCTGACCTGTCCGAAATCACTGACGAACGCGTGTCCCAACACCTGTCCGAATCTGCTGCGGCAGACGAGCAAGTGGAACACGAAGGTCTGGTTGCTACTGGCGCTACTGCCGAAGAAGCTCAACGCAACTTCGCTACTGCCCTGAGCAACGCAACGGCGTTCACCGCGCTGTCTGGTGTATGTAGCTTTAACGCTGCTAACACTGCTAACTTTGACCCGTACACCGGCGCCGAAGTTATTAGCAACGAACCTCAGGAAGCACCTGAATCTGTTGCTGCGCTGTCCAGCAATGCTGTTGACGGCGAAATCGAAGCACACATGTTTAGCTGCTCCGCTAACTGCGAACAGCCTTTCACTGTCAGCTCCGATGAAGAACCAGTATTCTGCGCTCATTGCTCTGGTGTGCTGGTCGATGCAGTTGACTCGGAAAGCGGCGACGACGATTCCGATATCGACATTATCGATGAAGACGATCTGGACCTCGATGAGGACGAAGACGATTCAGAAGATGATGAAGACTTCGACTCAGAATCTTCTGCCGATGAAGATGAGATCGACGACGAAGACGATCTGGACGACGAAGACCTCGAGGAAGATGACCTCGATGACGAAGACGACCTGGACCTCGAAGACGACGACGAAGATATGGATGATGAAGATTTTGATTCTGAATCCTCCTCTGACGAAGACGACTTCGATGACGAAGATCTGGACGAAGACGATCTGGACCTGGATGACGAAGATTTGGAAGAAGACGACGAAGACTTCGATTCTGAATCCTCATCCGACGATGAAGACGACCTCGACGACGAAGATGATCTGGAAGAAGATGATCTGGATATCGACGACGAAGACGAAGACTTCGATTCTGAATCCAACGTCATTAGCCACACCTTCGATAGCCTGTCTGCTGCGCAAGCTCAACACGGTACGCTGGATCCATCACTGGTCAGCCTGTCTCGTGCAACAGGCGGCAAGGTAGATTCTGTCTATCTGAACTACGACGGTATGCCGATTGCTCGCGCTACCTTCGCATCTGTCTCCGGCGCTGTGAGTGAAGAAGTTGCCGCGAAAACGTTCGCAACTGATAATTTCATTCGTGCAGTAAGCGTGTCGTTGAACAGCAACGGTGTTGCAGAAACTTGCAGTTCGTTCGGCTTCATGCCGTTCACTATCGAAATGCCGGTAGACAAACTGCTTGTCGCTCAGTCCGATGCACGTATCAACGAAGCAACGGAAACCGTGACGTCTACTATTTCCGAAGCTGTAGAGGCGAATAAAGAGCGCATGATTGCTGCGCTGTCCGCATCCCAGCTGGGCGTTACTAAAAACTACTGGGGCGATGTGCGCAACCCAATCGTTGAATCCCTGTGCAGCACTTTGACTTCCGCTGGTATCAAAGAGCCGCGCGCTATGATTGAACGCGCATTCATTGCTCACGGTAAGGACTTCCTGTCTGTATCGCTTGCGAAAGCGTTAGAGCTTATGTCCAAATCCGAAGTAGCTCAGAACGAAATTTCTGAATCCATCGACGCAGCCGCTGGCACCGTCACTAAAGGTGAGACTCAGAACGTAGTTCAACAGCAAGCCGTAGTTGCACCTAAGGTGAACACGACTGCCACCGAGCTGCTGCACCAGGAACCAGAGGTTCAATCCCAGAGTTCAGCTTCCACTGACTCATCGTTCGAAGATAAACTGGGCCGCCTCCGCTTTTAAGTAAGCGGGGCAGTATCAGTTAAACTTTCATCTCTCATCTGGAGAAATTGATTATGTTGTTTCAAAACGCTACCGATATCGTACAGACCCAGGAAGCTGATCTGCTGCCGGGCGAAGTGATTCATGAAGAAGGTGTTGCGCTGGTTTGGATTCGTGAAAACGGTAAATCCTTCCTGCGTCTGTCCACCGGTGTTGCTGGTGAAGTATTTGCTGGCTTTGCGCTGGCTCGTAACATGCCGCCAGCTACTATGGCTCGCGTGGAAGAGTTCGCTATCGACGCTACCAAAAAGTACACCGCAACTCGCGTACCTACTGCTGGCGCTCTGCTGGTTAAAATCGACGGCGTTAAAGCTGAACAGGAAGCTGCTGCTTCTGCATCTGCTGCCGGTAAAGTTGGTGTTCAGGGTGCTGACCTGTACTTCCACGCCGACGACATTGGTAAGAAAGTATTCATTCAGTACGCTTACGAGCTGACTGTTACCGAAGCGCGTTCTTACACTGCTGATGCTCCTATCGGTGGTCTGCCGTCAAACATCGAAGGTCGTTGTGGTTACATCAAGCTGGGTAACATCGCTACTTCCGTATTCGATGCTTCCGCTGACTGGTCTGCTGACAACGTACTGCATCCGAAGCTGGGCCCGAACGGTACCCTGACTCTGGGTGGCAACGGCACCGAGCTGAAAGGCTGCATCATCAAGCAGGCACCGACCTCTGAACGCGGTTACCTGATCGTCGAAATGTCTTCCTCTTACGGCGCCTAATCGTCGCGCACCGTAACTGTTTGAACTAAACCACGAGATTATTCTCAGGAGCAAAGCAATGACTAATTCCTTAATGCGCGGCGCTAAAGTTACCCTGCGTAATGGCGACCCGATTGAACAACTGCGTTTCGGTGGTAAAGGTGATTTGGCACTGAGCCAATCCACTGGTGAGATTAACGCATACAGCCAGAAAGACCTGCTGGGTCAAATCAGCAAGCTGCTGGGCGCGTTCAACAACGGCGAAGTGATGCACTCACAATCTTCTGCCGCTCACGGTCTGACCGATGAAGAAAAAATCGAACTGGTAGCAGAAGCTGCTGCTGATCCGACTGGCGCTAAGTGGGCTTCTCTGGGTGCATCTATCGTTGCATCTATCGAAGACCGTGCTGAACGTGCTGGCCTGCTGCGTAAAGTTTGTAAAGGCGCTACCGTTCGTCAGGGCGACGTTCCGCGTATCGAACTGAAAATCCACCAGGCAGAAGCAATCATCGCAACCGGTCCTACCGACTTCGGTTACCGTCAGTTCCGCGGCCGTGTGTTCACGCCTGCTGAATTTGAACTGAAATCCAACATCCGCGTTAGCAAAATGGATCTGGACCAGATCAACGGCGACCTGCTGGACCGCGCACAGCAAGACGGCCTGTCTTCTATCATGGTTCAAGAAGACCGTCTGTGGAAACGTGCTTGTGACTCTGCTGTTGGTATCGCTAACCCGGTAACCTACGTGCATGGTGACCTGACTCCGCGTCTGCTGTCCACTCTGAAAAATTCTGTATCTTCCTGGCCGCTGCCGGTTTCTACCGCTGTGATGGCTTACGACTACTGGAACGATATCGTTGGTAACGATCAGTTCTCCAGCGCTCTGGACCCGGTAAGCAAGTATGACTTGCTGATTACTGGTCGTCTGGGTACCCTGCTGGGTATGGAACTGGTTACTGACGGCTTCCGCGCTCCGGAACACCGTGTGCTGCACGACGGCGAACTGTACGTTCTGGCTGATCAGGACTACCACGCTGTCTATACGACTCGTGGTGGTACTCAGTCTACTCCGACCTCCGGCGCAAACCAAGGCAACACCGACCGCGGTTGGTTGCTGTCTAGCACCTTCTCCTTCACTCTGGCGAACGTGCGCTCGGTCGCAAAAGCGGTCCGTGGATAAAATTGTCATGCACTGAGGGTAGCGTAGTGTTACCCTCTTAACTGAGGACCAACCATGAAGACTTTATCTGGTTCCTTAGCTGCACTGGCAATTGTCGCTGCGCGTGATGGACAGTGGACTGACGTAGCTCGCTTGATTGCTCAAGCTGCTTGCGCTCCGGACACGGAAGAGTTCCTAGAATGCCAGTTACAGGATAACTTCGAAGCTAACTGCTTAGTTAATTCTGTTAGTGGCGTTGAGAACATCTCTGAATCCGTCAGTGCGTTATCTGCTGCCTTAGCGCTTAATGCCGAGGAAGAAAAAGTTGCTGCGTTGTATGACGGCGATGAGGTAATTAGCCTGAACTCTACTGAGGAAGATGATTCCGAAGAAGAACAGGAAGATGCCTTCATTGAGTCAAGCTCTAGCTGTCTGCTGCGCTTACGACTTGATTAACACCCGATTACGGGTAACCAAAAGGGTGGCTTCGGCTGCCCTTTTTCGTATCTGGAGCACCGAAAAATGAGTGCAAACCTATCAGGTATGCTGCGCAACAGCACTGCGTTACGCGCAACTATCTTTGGCTTTCAACGCCAGTTCAGACAGGGCTTTGGATTAAAGCGTTTTGTGTGGTCAGTGCATAATAACCCCAAGCAGGGTATTCGTGCTACTAACAACCAAAGCACTGACTATCCATACGGCTGGTTCAAGATACCTACAATGGCATTCGACCGTGAGCTACTGTCTAATCCAAAGAGCGTATCACGCTTCGGGTCAGGGTGGTCTATTGGTCAGCAAGATGGTACCAACGCCATTGTCGTTACTAACTACTACTTCCCTGTGACGCTGCAAGGGTCGTTGTATGTTAAGTTCATGAATATCGATCAGGCGTTGCTGTTTGTTCAACAACTCTTGATTGCATCCATCTCCGAGCTGCTTAGTTTCAAGATTCAAATGCCTACGTCTGAATGGACTGTTCGTGTTCTGGTTGATGGCGACAGTGTGCCTCTGCCTAACATTGAAGACCTTGATGATGGCAGCACACCAGGTAGCTTTGAACTTGAAATCCCTGTGACCATTAAGACCAAGATTGGCTTTAACTTGGAGCAGGCTAAGATTAACAACTACGGTGAAATCACCGAAGACGTCCAGATTGATATGGATGATATTGTTGATCGTTCTACACTGAAAGGAGCTAAGTAATGTACACACGCGAGAAGTATCGTAAACTCGACCGTACTCTGGTCATTGATAGCCGTGTGCGCTCTGTCGGTTCTAACCAGAATGCTATTCTTAAACGTCAATCACACTCGGTTGGCGTACCTGTGGATGATGCGTCGTTCCAACAGATTAGTGTTATTGTTGGTCCTAAAGGATATGCTTTGCCTGAGATTAAAGGTCTGCTGTACATCGATACTGCTGAGCCTATTATCTTGCAGTATGCTGGTGGCCAGATGATTATCGAAGGCCAGTTCACACTCACGGGCAAGATGGCACAATCCGTTCTGGTAAGTGACGTTGATCAGCGTGTTAATGTGGTTTGTTACTGATTGACGCTAATTTGATATAGTCGTTTCACGATGCCCATTCTCATGGAGATTCACGATGCAACAACCTAATCACCCCTCTCCGGGGGTATACTCGCAGGAGAACGACCGCTCGAATCAGGCGTCACTTGTCCAGTATGGCATGTGTACTCTGGTGCTGCCGTTCCCGCGTGGTCCTGTTGGTGTGAATACAACTGTTACCTCTAAAGATGAGATTGATGCGGTTTTTGGTCCAGCAACGGGACGTTACGCTAACAGTGTTCAGATCGCTAAGATTCTGATTACCAAAGCAACCCGCCTGAACATTACCCGTGTCGCGCTCTCTGTTAAGTACGCAGGTGTGTATCTCACAACGTATAATAACTTTGCCACCTGCCGCCCTCTCGGTGACGCTGGCTTGGTAGACCCTGAGCAGATTGCTTTCACTGATCGTGATATCTGCCTGATCTACGCCCTGTCACAGTACGCCGACGCGAACAACATGTATATCACGTTCGAGCCTGACGTAACTGATGCTCTCGGTATCAAGTCCATCATCAAGGTGTATCGCGTTGGCTACCTGACTCCGCTTGAAACCCACGTAGTGACTACTCGTTACTACAAAGACGAAAGCGGTAACCAGTTCTTCATTGAAGACGTTATCAACGTTAACTCGAAGTACATTCGTGTTAAGCTGAACGAGAACCACTATAAGCTGCTGGAAGACCCTAACTTCGTGGTCATCAACTCCATCGGTGGTGGTCCTGCTGACCCAACCAATCCACAGTCTGTTAACGGCCAGTTCACTGGTGGTAGCGATGGTGATTTGATTGATATCGATCACTCTGACCCAATCATCGCAAACAGAAGTCTGAGCGCTGTATTAACTGCGTGGGACAACTACCGAGACTGGGAAGACATTCAGGCTGGCATTCTGTGTTCTGGTGGCCTGGAACATCCTGTCATTGCGAACAAGATTGATTCGTTAGCTGAATCACGTATGGACTGTATTGCGACTCACGGTATTCCTGTTCCGTTGCAGGCGCGTGATGCTGCTGTGGCTTATCGCCGTGGCAATAAAGAATACCAGAACGCTGAGTTCTCTCTGACTGGCTCTTGGTCTTCTCTGTCCAACTCTGATGTTAAATCCCGCGACAACGACAACGCCCGTGACTTCTATGTGCCTGCGTCTGTGTGTCAAGCATACTGTATGCTGACTGCCGACCAAGTTGCATCGTGGTTGGCGCCTGGTGGTATGCAGCGCGGTAAACTGGACTTCGCTATCGATGTGCGTCATCGCTTTAAACAAGGCGACCGTGACATTCTGGTAGAGAACCAGATTAACCCGATTGCTATCTTCGAAGGCGAAGGTATTTTCATGTGGGGTGCTGATACCACTTACACTACGAAAAGCCCGCTGCAGGATATCGGTGTTCGTCGTCTGCTGGCTATGCTTCATGCTTCTGCTCGCGCCAACAACCTGAGTGCCGTGTTCGAACCGAACGATGACATTCTGAAAGAGCGCCAGAAGTCTGCTATGGAAGCAATCCTCGAACCGATTAAGACCGGCCGTGGTTTGCGTTGGTATGCAGTCCAGTGTGACTACAAGAACAACACCGCAGAAGACGAAGCGCGTGGCGATCTGATCATTGACGTGTTTCTTGACCCGACTCGCTACACTAAACGCATTCACGTAACGGCTATCGTACCGCCTGTCGGTGATATCCAGTACGCACTGCAACTCATCAACTCTGGTGCTATCTAAGGAGCTTTTAGATGCCAAAGGTAACTCTTGACGAATTTTCGTCTACCAAAGATCCGTTACTCGATGACAACTTCGAGTTCCTGATTCCTAACCCGCCTGTCGGTGGTACTGAATATGCGCGTACTCTGCGTATCTTCTGTAAGACTGGTGTGAAGCCAGGTTCGACTGTGGAAGAAGTGCTGAAAGAAGCATTCGGCCACCAGCTCAACTACGCGGGTCGTAAGATCTTCTCTCACGCTCTCTCGACTGAGTATAACGAAAACGCCGAGATGGCCGTGTACAAAGATCTGGAAGCGTGGCACAACCTGATTCGTGCAACCCAGACGCAGACCGGTGCTGTTAAAGCTGAGTACGCCGTTAAAGCTATCTTCCGTATCTTCAATATGGATGGTAGCGTTGTGAAAGAATACAACATCTACGGTGTGTGGCCGAAACAGGTACCAGACCTGCAATTCTCTGGTGCTGCCCAGGCTGTTCCGGTATCAATCGAATGGTCCTTCGACTACGCCGAAGAAGCATAAGAACTCAAGGGCCAAGATGTTTTGGCCCTTTTTCGTTTCTGGAGAGACTATGCTTATTTTCCTAAGCGAAAGCGCTCGCAAGCAACCGCCACAAGTCTCTATTCAGGATTGTGATTGGTATCGCTTCGAGGGTAAACGAAGTGTCAGTATCGAGAACAAAGAGTTTGAGGCTGACATTGATAATAAAGACGTATACGGCATTAAGGTAGAGAAGCGCAATAAGTTTTATGTGCTTCACCGTGATGACCCGTCTGTAGTGTTTGAGATTGATGCGGTAACAGCACGTTCGTTGCTTGGTCGCAGTCGTCCATTCACTGGCACTGTCTCTGGTATTCGTGTTAAGAAAGCCAGCGATAAGAATACGCCTGCACGTGAGAAACTCCCTGCTGCACCGAAAGAGCCGCAGCCAAAGAAACCATTTAAAGCTGTTCCTGGCTCTAAAGCCGAGAACACTAAGCTGACGCAAGAACTACGCAAGACCAAGTTTAAGAACGCCGGTCGTATACAGTTCCTTGCACGTATCCCGATGCCGACTGGTGAGATGTATAACTACTATGACGCTACGGAAACGTTTGAGCACTACAAAGCTAATCAGCGTGATAAGTGGGAGACCGACCTGGAGAAAGCAGTAGTCAAACAAATTGAGAACTGGGGCTATCTCGTTGGCGCTACGTTCCTCAAGATGGATGATGCTGTGCGTCCTGTGCTTGTTATCGTAGAGGACTAATTCTATGCCGCTGCCTACACTTGATGATCTGCAAGATTCTTCTGCACCTGGCCTTGATGATCCATTCATGCAAGACAAATGGCGTGTGCGCTCATTCCCCATCATCGGTGGGATTGCGTTGAGTGCATTCGCATGTGAAGAAGTCGACCTGCCATTCTCTGTCTATCAACAAAAAACAAAAGAGGTTGCGACCGTTGCTATTAATACGCCGCAGTCTTCTAGTGTTGATGGCTTTGCGTTCATATTCGGCATGGACCAAAAGCTGGCGGCGTTGAAGTATTTCACTGCATGGCAAAGCCTTGTTCAGAATCCATATACAGGTGGCTTCCGTCTGCCGTCTGCATATAAGAAAAACATTATCGTTGAGCTATACGACAACCAAGGCCAGATGATTGCTACGCAAGAACTGCGTAACTGCTGGCCTCTTGGGGGTCAGAACTTACAACTTAATGGCACAGGTGGTCGTGCTGTTTGGTCTGTTCAAATGGCTCTCGATGTTTCACGTACACAATTCTGAGAATAAAACTATGGAAATTCAAACAGCGAGTTTACCGTCGCGTGGTTACAAGTCTGGTCTGCCTGAGTCCTTTGAGATGAAACCATTCGCTGGTCCTCAATTGCGCTCTATCTCAAAGGCAGTTGAGACTAAAGATATGCGACACATTCTGATCGATGCGCTTGAGCCTTGTCTGAACGTACCACTGGTAGACATAACGATTCCTGATGCTCACGCATTAGTCTACCAGCAGCGTATGTTTATGAATAAGGTCGCTCCTGTGCGTACATACTGGCGCTGCAATAAACCGCTGTTTGAATATTCCGATGGTATTGTTAACGAACTGCGCAAAGAAGGTGGCGTTATCAATACATTCCCGTGTGCAACGAACAACGTTGGTGTTGTTGATGAGTCGTCGATGACTATCGCCATGCTTACTGCCGAGCATGATCGTTTTGACTTGCCTCGTATGCGACACTACGAACGCGCCTCAGAAGATATGCTTTCATGGCACGTAGCGCACATGGGCCCAGCGTTTGACAGAAACATGGCGCTGTTGGAAGAACAACAAGACCTTAAGCTCTGGCACGAACTGTCCGAGTGGGTGCTTGCTGCCCGTCATGGTCTGCTGACCGAGATTGAACTGACCTGTCCTGCGTGTGGTCGTAAGTCTACGCGTGAATGGCAGATGACGCCTGTGATTTTTGTTAGCTGATGTTAGAGATCTATGTACCATCAGGCAGATCTGATGTGCGTATCAAACGAATCACGGCAGACGCCATGCCTAGTCTGTATAACGCCCAGAAGTATAAACTGCCTGACCTATTTGTCGATACGTTAGCGCGATTCACCAACGTGAACGTCCGTGAGATGTACCTCGAAGACTTCCGTTATATGATTGCGATGTTCGACAAAGATAGTTGGCCTCAGTCGCACCGTATGTATGAATGGCGTTGTAACGAACCATTCTATGTTGATATGCACGGTGAGCGACACTATGAGCGACCAACAGGACGCAAGTATGTGAAAGTACCGTGCGGCGTTCTGAACACCGAAGAGGTCATGCGTCATCGCGTTATCTCTCATGAATGGTGCAAGCTGCCTGACGGTCTGCGCCATCCAACTGTACAGCGCTGGATTGAAGCCGAACTCCTTGCCGAAACATTCGACAGGACTATGGCAATGAATGCGATGTATATCGATAGTGACTTGCCTCTTGAGCAAACGCTGTTATACGTGAACCCAATGGAAATCATTAACGCTGGGCATTACGCATTTACTAGCTGCGAACTGGAGACCAAGCACGTATGCAACCGTTGTTTCCGCACGTACACGTACACAACGCCGATTGACCTACTGGGTTATTTCCGTGTGTACTCTGATACATCTATGATGAATATGACGCTCGACCTTGCGTCTGCTAAGAGTATCTATGTGCCTGACGATGTGTCGATTAAGAAACTCCTGTACTGGCATAGCTCGTATGTTCAAGATAAGAACAAGGCCGAAGAGGCTAGAGCCATTGCTAGGTCTGCTGGTAGAGGTGGTCGTGGAGGTCGTTAATGGCTAAACCAAAAGAGAAGGAACTCTCGGCACTCGAACTAATGATCGAACATGCCGAGAACATGAGCAGTTCCGTTGTTGGTATGCCTCGTTCGCGTAAAGCATCCAATCAACCTGACTTCTCTTTCAATCTTAACGCTCAAGATTTAGAAGATAGTGAGGAAGAGTATTACGTTGGCCCTGGCTCCAGAGCGAAGAATCGTGCAGCCAGAGAACGTCGTGAAGCTGCTAAGGCACGTCAGATTGATGTTAACGTCAAGACAACGCAGCCAACAGCAATCGCATCTCAACCCAATCCACGCCAAGTCGAATCAGCGCTTGAAGACCTATTCATTGCTGGTGAGAGGTCTGGTGATGATATCGTTACTGCAATTCGTGACGGTAATGCAGTCAGTCAGAAGACGCAAGAGGCTCTCGAGGATTGGTTGAAGTGGGAGAAGTCCGAAGCGTTTAAGCAGAAGAACAAAGCGAAGTCAGACCCACACGGACAGCAACCTGGTGCAGGTGGGGAAGGCACTGGTCCCAATACTGGTCCTGCTAATGACGACGGTGGTGGCGATAACTTCAATGACGACGGTAGTGGCGATGAACGTCGAAGACGCCGCACTGGTGAGTCTCGTCGTCGTGGTCGTAGGTATGGTCGCAATAGCGGCAACCGTCGTGGTCCTGGTCGCAATCTTCCTCGTCCTAAACGCTTTCGTGGTAAGCTTGGCGCGATTCTTGGGATAGCTGCTGCTGGCGCTGCTGCCATAGGTGGTGGTCTGTGGTTGAAGAATCGTGCGAACGAAGAATTTGAAGAAGACAACGCAGCAAACGAAGGTGCTGGTGCTCCTGAACAACCGAAGCAAGTAGAACAGCAACAACCTGTCCGTACTGCTGACGTTACTAAAGCTGCGGAGACACTGCCAAGCGAAGCGCCTAAAGCACCATCTGCCGCACAGGATGCTGCTGTTGCTGGCACAAGTATGCTGCTCATGGGAGCGTCTAAGCGAATCCCTATCATCGGTCCTGCGTTAGGCAATGGCTTGATGTATGCCAATGATACGCAGCATATTGATGCAGATGAAACACTCACCGAAGATGAAAAAGCGCGAGAGAAGAAGAAAGCTGCTGGTTCGGCAATTGGAGGCACTGCTGCTGGTACTGGTGGTGCTGTCGCTGGAGCTTGGATTGGCGGAGCACTTGGCTCTGTGGTGCCTGTTGTTGGTACTGCTGCTGGTGCTGCACTTGGTGGTCTTCTTGGCGGTATCTTGGGTGATTACTTCGGTAGCTCTATAGGCGAGTACGTTGCTGATAAGATCACGGATGAGTCAGATAACATGCTGGCAGAAGGTGAGAAAGATCGCAAAGAGAAGATGGAAGAATACAACGAAGCGGCTGACGAGAACAAAGATAAGTCCAAGTTCCCGCAGCCGCTTATCATGCCTTTCAACATAGGTGGCATGGGTGGCGGTCTTCCAGGTTCTGGTGCTGGTACCTATCAAGGTCCAATGCGAGCACAGCCTTCTCGGCGTATGGACAGCAAACAAGTAACTGATATCGCCCAGAAAGCAATTGCTGAGGGAGGTCTTGGTTCTGTTAGTGAGCAGTTCGAGTCTGGTGGCCGTGGTGTTGGTACCGTATCTACAGGACAGGGTGATGCTGGTGGTGTGTCTTACGGTAAGCACCAGCTCGCTACGAACAACGGCAGTATGATGAACTTCCTGAACAGCCCTGAAGGTAAGCCATTCTTGCAGCGCTTTGGTGGCCTTGCTCCTGGTACAGCGCAGTTCAACTCCGTGTATAAAGACGTTGCTAACACTCAAGGTGCTGACTTCGATAAAGCGCAGTCTGACTATATCACTCGTACACACTACGCACCAATGGTAGCGAAACTCCAGAACGATGTTGGCGTTGACCTGTCTTCTCGCGGTTCTGGCGTGAAAGAGATGATCTACTCCACTGCTGTGCAATATGGTGCAGGTAGTTCTGTAGTTGCTAACGCTCTCAAAGGTAAAGACGTGAACGCCATGACAGACCCTGAGCTTATTCAAGCAGTACAGGACTACAAGGCAGCAACAACCGATCGTTACTTCAAATCGAGTTCAGCGCAGACCCAGCAATCAGTTGCTATGCGAGCGCAGAATGAGAAGGACGTGTTACTCAAGGTCCATGAAGCGGAACAGAAGAAGAAAGCTGTAAATACTCCTAAGCCTGTAGATGCAGAAGCGGAACACGATGCTCGTATCGCTGAGAAGTTTCCTGGTCTAAAGAAAGGGACAGGTCCGCAGCATGATGGTCCTGTTGATGAGAACTTGAAGAATCTACCAGACCTTACAGGTAGAGGTCCAGTACGACCCAAGTCATCTCCTGAGGAATATGAGAAGCAACTGCAAGAACGTGTTGCTCTCGCGGCTCCTGATGTTAATCGCATTCAACCTGTTGCTCAACCAGAAGCGCCTATCGAACGTCAACCTCTCGTAACAGAAGGTGATGTTGCTCGACAGGAAGCACCGCCAGTAACACCTGTTGTTGCTCCTGCTGCCCAAGCTCCTTCTGGTGGTGCTGTATCACGCCCTGCTGCTAGTGGTGGCAATAATAGCGCTAACCCAAGTGCTGGACATTCACTCGATAACATCCCTGTGTTCTTGGATGACCCGATGCTGAATGCTATCACTACTGGTTATATGTGATTAAGGAGAATGTGTGGCTAACTATTTAATGCCTGCCGATGGTGGGCAAGCCACTGCTGTTGGCACGATGCGTTCGCGTGAAGATATCATGACCGTGGACAATATGTATCGTGTGAAGATCTACAACAAAAGTGGTACGATTCAGTTCACAGGCTTCATCCCACCAGACTTCAACTTCTCATTGTCTAGCTCATGGGACGCACCGTTCGCTAACACCTCGTTAGCTGACCTTGCCGGCTCTGCGGGTAATGCAATGGGAGGTATGCCTGGTAAGCTAGGTACGGCAGCACAGGCAATCGGTAATGGTGCAAGCGCATTCGACAAGGCTTTGAAGTTTGCTGGTGCAAGCTCAATGCACAAACTTGCGAGTGCTCGCGTATGGGGAGGTCCAAGCTATCTGCAAATCGACCTACCGATATTCGTTGACGCCTATTCAGATACACGCACCGAAGTTGTAGAGACTACTGTTAACCTGCTGTCTCTTTGTGCGCCTTCTGATAACGGCGGCTTGCTCGTACCTCCGGGCCCAAGCCCATTGAAGGCTGTTAGTATGGAAGCCATGACGTTAGCTGCTGGTGGTGGCGGAGCCGATGCTGCCAACGCTGCGATGAATAACGTGCTTGAGGATAGTGAAGCGTTCTTTGTTGATATTGGTAATTTCTTCTCAATGAGTCCGTGTGTTGTTGATAGCGTTAGCGCTAACTTCGACAACGTGTGGGAAGACGGTACTGGTAATCCAATCAGCATTGACTTCATTCTCCAAGTCAGTAGCTACTTCGCTGTAACTCGTGAGGACCTCAAGAAATGGCTGAAACTATCGCAACGATAGACAAGTGGGGGATTGACCCTCTGTCCATGAAAATATTCGACGATGTGGATAACGCTGTGTATGGTAATCCTGTTCGTATCGATGCTTCTATGGAGGGTAACCCTCAATTGTTGTCGCATGTTAAATACGGCTCGAACGCCAACTGGACGTTGCTGCTTATAGCTAACGGCTTGCTTCATCCATCTGAGATGACTGCTGGTATGCTGGTAGCAGTGCCAATGAAGCGTCCGAGCGCACCCAACAAGAAGTTAAAGAGGACGCAAATATAATGGCAATGGTCAACGGTAAGATTGTAGGCACTAAGGCTAAGAAGATTAAGAAAGCTCTCAAGCTCGATAAACCTAAGGAAGAGGCTGAGCCGAAGAAGAAAGCCAAAGTATCTAAGAAAGAAAAGAATCATATCAAGGAAGATAAGACTGCCAAGACAAAGAAAACGAAGAAGACACGCAAAGAAACTTCTGAGCCTGAAATCTTTCGTATTCAAATTGGTCCGAATACTTTCCTTTCCGTTGACCTTGATGAAAGCGATAAGGGTGAGCAGATAGTAGCTGTTCGCAAATGGTATAACACCCAAAAAGACCCTGAGATCAAACAGGCACGTGGTGGCTTCAATATGCAGCCTAAGTCATCTGAATTGAAACTGCTGGCTACTCGTCTGCGTGATATTGCACGGGTCATTGATGAGTCTAAGGATTAATCATGGCTGACCAGGCATCATCTGGTGGCGTAAAAGACCAAGGCTTCTTTGGTCTTTTGTTGGACGGCAAAGCACCGCCGTCTATGCCCAATCTTATTCGTTCCGTCCATGTGTACGAAAACACATTTGCAGTCCCTTGCGCTCTGATTGTATTCGCTGATCAGACGAACACCTTACGCTCCACACACGCAATTGTGGACGGCACGAAGATTACATTGGTATTAGGCCCGTCGCCTGACGCAGCATCGACGCTAACATTCTCTGTGTTTGCAGTGCGTGAGTACGGTGAAGGTGGCGTCCAAATGCTTAACGTGCTGTGCGCTCTTGACGCGCCCGCCTTCCTGTTCGATACGCGTAGCTTTAGCATTCGCGGAACATCTCTCGACGCTCTCAAACAAGTAGCATCATTCGGTGGCTTAACTCCTGACTTCGGTGACCTGCAAGCACAAGATATAATGACCTGGACGTCTGCTGCTTGTTCTCCTAAGAAGTTTGCGCATGAGATTGAACAACATATCTGGGTGTCGGAAGAAGCGCTGCCTAAGATGTTCATCACTGCCGATAAGCGCATGGTAGTGCGTGATATCAATAGCCTGTTTGAGAAAGATCCTGTTGCGTACTGGATATTCAACCACACACCCTCAGGCAAGACACCATCGTATAACCTGCATGAGTTTAGACCAAAGTCGCTTAGTGGTATCTTCAACGGTATGTCCAACTATGGTGATAAACTGCTGTGGGCTGACTCTAAGGGTAAGACGAACGAACTGTCCTCTGTTACTGTCAAAGGCCGCGACCCGCTGAACATTAACAGCGATACTCGTGGCGATATCGTTGCAGCACGTAAAGCGTATGCCCGACCGACCAACGATATCAATATCCATGACAAGTACATGCAGGCGTACTACAGCAACAAACGCCAGTCGATGACTTATACCGAGACTGCTCGCGCTCTTATCTTAGGCGGCTGTCCAGAAGTTGATATATTCGATATCGTTAGCGTGGACGCGGGTGTGTTATCCACATCGCGTGAAGTGAAGACTGACGATAAGCTATCTGGTAAGTGGCTGGTGATTGGTCGTACTCGCGTGTTCGTTGGTGGTATGTATAGCGAAGCCTTCCTGCTTGCGCGTAACTTTACTCCTGTTGAAGGTACGTCGAATATAGGCGGTGGCTCTAACATTATCCAGACACCTCTGGCTACAGTTGCGAACGTGCTACGTCCGTTTCAGATTAACGCCAACATCAAACAAGCGCTCGATGGTTCGAATCCATTAGACTGGGTTGCACAACAACATAACCTCCAGCTCGATGTGATGTTAGGTCAGTTCCAGACTGAGAGTGAGATGTTTAAATTCCCAGAGCTGGCTGCCAAGTACGGTGATGGTGTCGATTACCTGAATGCGTTGATGCAAGAGTTCAACATGGCTAAGTATCTGACAGGTATCTGTAGTGCGTTGAATAGTCTGGAGAAGCTGAGTGTTAACCTTGCAATCAACTACAAGGGTGGCATACTCGACGCGCTTGCTGGACGTATTGATAGTATGGAAGGTATGATGGGTGGATTCACGAATGATATCAACGGTCTGATATCTAACGGTGATATCCCTGCTGAGTATCTTGACGGTCCGCAGATCAACCAGCGTTGTGTTAGTAACAAGCTGGAAGATATGAACCGCATGCTGTCCGATGCACTGCCTGACAAATGTCTCGATGCGTTCTCTATCAGCAAGCTACTTGGGCCAAGCACTAACCTTGCGCAATTGATTCGCCAACAGGAAGAGAATCTGCGTAACTTCTTGTGCTCTCTTGGTGATGGCACTGTCGATGGTTCGAATAAGACAGGCACGCCAGATGGCGAGAAACTTGAAATGTACCTGCCGCGAGTGAACAAATGATCCCGTTAAATACAATTCAATCGAAGAAAGGGATTGACCCTCAAATGGAATATGAGGCTATCGTCATCGACAACAATGACCCTATGCGTATCGGCCAGATTCGTGCGCGTATCATGGGGCTGACTGATGATATCTCTGACGAAAACATTCCGTGGATTCGCCCTGCTGTTGGCCATCTCGAAGGACTCAAAGGTGGCTCGCAGGGAGTTGTCTTTGGTGCGCAGTTCATTCCAACGCGTGGCGGTAAGGTAAGCGTTAAGTTTCCTACTGGCCAGTTGCATGAGGGGATGTACAGCACTAACGTGCGCATGACGCAACAAGATATGTTGCCTGAGTTTCAGGTGAACTATCCGCATCGCGTGGGTGTACGTCTATCTACTGGTACCCAGCTCATCATTGACCGCATGACTAACGAGCACTTCTTAGTTACCTCAGGCGACTTCAATATGACGATCATGGGCGATGTTAATCAGACTATTGTTGGTAACCAGCAACTGATTATTACAGGCAGCAAGGGAGACATTCCAGACTACATTCTGAATGACCCAACGATGACGCCTAAGAATCTCAAGCCCGACCCGAAGAAGCGTATCAAGTTTAAAGGTACTCCCAAGGGTGACGCTGGTAATCAGTATACGAAGATCACTGGCAATCAGACTGTTGAGATTGGTGGTAATCGTGTGACCAAGATCAAAGGCAGTGATACGCTGGACGTTAAGGGAGGCGTTAAGATCGAATCTGGTCAGGAAGTAACTGTAAATGGACAGACAATCAACCTAAACTAAGGAATAAGTGATGCTGCGTACATTAATGCACCGTACAATGAACTTCGCGTATATCGAACAAGGCGTCCCTCGTGTGTTGACTGCTCGTGTCATGATGGAATTTCCCATAGGCATGCAGACTCACGCCCAGCACATCCTGAGCAACATCGCAATGCAACGCAATAACCTCTTTGTTATTAACGACGAAGATGTGGAATATCAATCTGGAGCACTAGTAACGGATCATGTCACATGGAACTTATCTGATCGTACCGTCACAGCAATCCCACGCGCCGAGAAAGATCCTGCAAACCGTAGCTGCATCTGTTGTGCTATGGCTGACCACTTTACGCGACAAATGGGACACTGGCTGCGGAGCCGTAAGCAAGACGCTGATAAGATTACGCTTGACGTTGTTCTTGCTGACCATGAAGACTCTCAATTCATCGACGATAACGCCACTGACCTCGAAGCCCTATTTTTCCAGGCATCTGTCTATGTGCTGGAGAAGGGCTCCAGTACGTGGTCTAGCTATGGTGTGTTCTTTACTGATCAACGTAAGTTTGATGGCCATACCATCTTCCTTAAGGAAAAGGGGACAGCTCCAGTCAGTTCACCACATCTGCAAGTCAACATCTCAGATTATAATCCTTACGGTAGCCCTTCTGATGGTGATAGTCTCCATGGCATCCTCAGTGGTTTCACTGATCGCTTCGGTATGTACAATGGTATCCTTATGATCAAGGAAGAATAATGAATTTCGATATCTGGTGTGGAGATGTACCGACTGATGCCCAAGCTGCTCGCATGTACGGGCTTATGAGTAAAACGATGAAGAAGGTTGGTAAGCCTTTCTTCGCGCATACTCTCGTTCTATCTGGACCTGCTGCTGACGACGCATTCGATGTGTTGTCTCACGCTGGCTGCAACGTATCGAAGAAAGCGACCAAGCACCGTGTTAAACACGCTGTCGTTATCTCCGGTCCAGCGCCAAGCGACTTCATGCAGAAGCGCAAACAAGTGCTTATCTGCCCAGACGTCTAGTCCATGCTAATTTAGAGTAGACTATCACAACAGGAGACGTCCATGCTTTCTTTATCACAAGCGTGGGGCACAAAGTTTTTCCCCACAGCCGTTGAGCCAAGTGCTCTGACAACTATGATTTTCGCATCGGCCATGAACTTGACTGGTGCTCGTTCGCTATCTGAATCCGCAGTAGAACAGAACTGTCCACGTGCGGCACAGATTGCTCGTCCGTTTGCTGATGCTGCTCAATTCGTACAGCGTGTCTACAACAAACATCCTGAGTACCAAATCGTTGTATTAGGTACCAGTGGCATGGCGTCACATGCAATCGTTGTCGATGGTGACGGTGAGATTGTGTTTGACTCATACGCCAATTGCCGTGCGCAGTATTTCCCTAATACTCTGTATAGCTATTCGATGACAGGCTTCACGCAGGACCTCAAACCTCTTGCGTCAATCTCTCTGCACGGTGCTTACTGTACGCTGCAAGAAGAAGGCCTGTGGAAAGATAATTCCTGGTCGTGGGACGTTGATATGCCCCGCGGGACTGACTATCTATGATGATCAAAGTTCCCATATCCGGCAAGCTGCCTCACGAGAAAAAACCTCGTAAGCAGTCTGGGGTCATACCCTATCGCAAGCGCTCCGACGGCACGATTGAACTTCTATTAATTCGCACTACACACGCTGGTAATTGGGGTCTCCCAAAAGGCGGCGTTGAAAAAGGCATGACGCCACTGACAAGTGCGCTGAAAGAAGCTATGGAAGAAGCTGGTGTTCTCGGTAAGCCTAAAGACTTCGTGGATATCATGAAGTATGTTAAGGGCAAGACCGGCCGTAAGCAACACGTCGAATGGTACATCATGAAGGTCAAGACTATGCTGACCGATTATGATGAAGCCCTGACGCGTGAGCGCAAATGGTTTAAAGCTGATAAGGCTCTGCGTAAACTGGATAAGAAACTTCGTCCAATCGTAGAGCAGGCACTGGACATTATCGACTCGTATGGCTTATAACCGGCGCAAGGCTGAACGTCAAACAGTTGTGTTTAAGTCAATGAGCCGTCCAGATAAGACGGCTTATCTTACTGAGGCTGTACAGCAATACTGGAATGGCAAACGCTACTCCTGTCATGTTGAACTTGGCCTGATAAAGCACGGTAACTTAAGGGCTGATGTGTTCTGCCTGAATACCAAATGTGATATGATTATCACTGAGGTTAAGAGTTGCTGGGCGGACTTCAATACAGATAAGAAATGGCATAAGTACCTACCGTTCTGTATGCGTATGTATTTTGTCGTGGACGAAACACTGTTTGAGTCACGCGGTGATGAGATAATCGCTCGCATTAAGAAACGCGGGTGTGGTCTTATCGTCGTGAATAAGTTCGGCTCTGCATTTGTCAAAAGCAACGCCAAGCGAAAGACAATGAAGAACGAAATCGTGGCAAAGATGCTCATAAAAGCTGCATGGCGCGGCGGGCGTTTTGCCTAAGGACTCATTATGAAACCAACCTATATTTTAGTTGAAGGCGGAGAGGGCGGCGGTAAATCAACTGTATGTACTGCTCTTTCTGAAATCTTAAATCAACGCGGCATGAACGTACTTCGTTTGCGAGAGCCTGGCGGTACACCTCTTGCTGAACATCTTCGGGATATCTTGTTGTCCAAGACCAACACGCTTAACGAAGATATGGATTCACGCACGGAGATGCTGTTGTTCCTTGCTGCTCGTTCTTCCACGATGAATGCGTATGATCGTATTCTGGCTAATGAGCCTAACACGGTTATCATCTCTGACCGAGGCTTCCCGTCTACCTACGTATATCAGGCAGGTGAGTCAGATGTGAATGCGCAGATCTACCAGCATACTTGGGAAGCACTCGCGCCCGAGAATCGCCTGACTGTGCTGCTGACGTGTAGCTATGAAACGTCTGTAGAACGTCGTAAGCTGCGTGTTGGTGGTGAGGACAGAATCGAACAGCGCCAGACCAAAGAAGTGTTTGACCGTTACAACGAACGCTTCCGTAATGTTCCCGGCGGCTTTGACCTCGTTATTGATACCGAAGTTAACTCGGTATCTGACGTGGTGCGCCAAATTCTCGCAAAACTGGTATGAATCTCGCACTCTTTCCATCGCTTCCGCGAGCAAGGCAAGAGGCTGTACTGAAACGTATCTGCGAAGATAACGCATTCATTCCACAGTTCGAACAACGCTTTCTAACAATGGCGATGTTCTCTGTCAGGAAGTCATTGAATCGCAACACGGATATTTTCTCGTACAGCCCGCCTACCGGCCAGCACATCGCTGTTGGTTATAGGGTTCAGTATCTGAAAGGTAAGTATGTTGCTGAACCGTGGTGCTTCGTTGTCCCTGATGCAATGAAGTCTGTTGGTGTTGAGATTAACTCTCGACCCGACAAAGCTATCTACTTTGGGTCCATCGTTCCACAGGACCTGATTGACCAGCATGGCACTCTGGCGTATAGCTTAATGCTCGGCAATCTTAATTTGCTGAAACAGAACGCCTTCCGCATCGTTTCGTATTAGGGATTTATATGAACATCATTCAAAAGCAGAATCAGGTCATTCGTGATCTAAGCATTATTCCGACTACAGTCCAGCGAGTCGGCGACGCCTTCATTGGCTTGAGTTCGAATAACGTTGGCTATGCGTGGCGTCAGGGTGAAATCTTTGACTTCGCTGCTGGTATGTCCATCAGTATGCCTCACGTTAATGCCAACACTATTCAGCGTATCAGCGGTATGAATTACGCTGGCGTTAACCCTGAAGGTAACACCGTATTCATGTCCAGCACCAGTGCTGTGCATGTTGCTCTTGGTGAGCGTCAGGAACAACGTTACATTGCTACCGATAAAGACGTCCAACAAGTTACTGCTGACTTTGCTGCTGCTCTTTCAAACAGCGGTCAGTCTCTGGCTATTGCGTCTTTATCTGCGGCACGTACTTACGGCACGTATCAAGGTAAGAAAGTTGTTATCGATGATGCTAACGACGAGTACGATCTGGAACTAGAGAAGGGTGATAAGCTGAGCCTTGTCTACCTGAACCGCGACCGCTATGAGCTGCACCTGAAAGATGAACCGAAGATTGTGTTCATCGTTCGTGGTCACTTACGTGCTGCTAACATCATCGGCCAGACAGTGTTTGATAAGCCGTTCGGCGTTGTCGGTTCTGATAAGAACAACACGTTCATGCCAGTCGGTGTTGCTGGGCGTAACATTGCGACACCGATGCAGATCAAGAAAGATACTGTTATCTATACGTTCCGTAAGAAACACTATCTGCCGCAGAACCTCGTTGTTCCTCTTGAGAAGATGCTGGACGGCGCCGAGCTTAACAAGCTACTGACAGCACTCAAGCCAGTTAAAGAGAACAAGGCTATCACTAAAGGTAAGCTGGTGGGAGTTAAGCTGCCACCACTTCCAGGCGGACAGAAGATTAAGTCTGAAAGCCCAATCAAACGTGATAGCAAAGTTGTGTACGGCGCATTCTTCCCTGTGTCTGCTGCCCAGCCTAATCGTAGCCGCATTATCTTTGGCGATAACATCAAAGACGTACAGAAGAAAGCTGTTGAAGCTATCGGACGTATGGCAGTGCCTACCGATTACTATCTGTTTAGCACGTTCTCCACTGACGAGCTTTACGATCTGGCTAAAGGTGGCTCTGTTGTTATTCGTGCGACCGGTGTGTTGCAACACCAGTACCCTAAAGCCAAGCATATCAGCATGGGCTACATGGATAATCAAGTCGAGTACCGCGACCCTGTTAAAGTCGATGTGCCTGAACTGAAAATCCCAGCTATTAGCAGTAACAACGCTAAGATCGTGAAAGAGGTGCTGCGTCTTCTTGCTGAGGGCTACTTCAATACTGGTCTACATCTGTCAGGACAACAACCTACAGGCGCTCTGAGTTTTGATGGTCTTATGGACCCTCGTGCTCGTGACCAGTTGACTGGTATCGCTCGCCGCATCGCAATGTATCTGAAACAGAATGGTGCTGTCCTTCCTAAGGGTAGTATCAAACTGGCGTTCGGCAAACAACGCGCTGAAATCAGATTCAACCTGCCTAAGCTGTCGGGTGCTGCTCTGCAATCTGTAAATAAGATTCAGACAGACGAGCCAACATTGAACGCTCCTATTTATGCGACCATCAAGCCTAAACAGCCGACAGTCGAAATCACAGCATTCAACCGTCACACTGGTTACGTTACCGTTCGTGCCCAGCGTGGTCCTGAGCTATATTCTGAGCCATACGAAACGTACTACAATAATGTGGAACGAAAAGTATTTTAAGTCAGAAAAATCTGTAAATAAAAATTGCAGATAGTAATATCAGAAAGCGCGGAGGGTTTGTCCATTGCTCGCCGTGTTCCATGATAGTTTTCCTGTGCCGAGTATTTCCTGCTGACACAGGCCTCTAGCTGGTTTGAGTTCGCTCTGTAATCGTGAGGCATAACTCCAGCACCCACGCGATAGAATGGTATTCTGCCGCTGACGCTCACAAGGCCCAGCATTGATATAGCGTAATGCGTATTCTGATACAGACATACGAGCACGATACCATCCTCTTAGGCGCGTAGAACATTGGAACGTAATCTCAACGTTGTGGGTGTTCTTTTAGGGACCGTAGCGAACGTGCTACCTGACGCACATTGGTCTGGCAGAAACAGTGTGCGTTGGGGAGTCGCTTCCTGCATGCCGCTGCTCGCAGCCTGTTGAACATTGCCCTTAACAGTGTTCAATGGAGTGTGTCCTGCGTTCCATGCTGCTGACGTACTGCCATAGCTCATTCACATTCTGAGTCGTGAAATATCATAATGGAAATTGTTAGCGGGCAATCGCATTCCATTATGATTTAATGCACACCAAGAGCGATTGTTAAAACGTGTATTAACTCCCGCAGATCACCGATGCGTCCACCTCCTTCGCTTCACTCATGTTGTTAGAGCATTCGGAACTTCCCTTTTCCGCCGAGTGTTCTTGATATGTGAGTGTCGTGCGCGGTTTTCCGCAACGCAGGCGGTAACGAGAGAAACAATGATTGAAACCCTAGTGGAGTCGGGCGAAGGGCAATCTAAAGTATCTTGATCAACATTTGCAAATGTTTTACCTTACAGTACAGACACAAGGAGCAAATATGCTTTTGTTCTTAGTGTCGCTGTTGGCATTGTTCATGCTTGGTGCAATGCTGACAATTCCCGAGAGTTCTCTGGCAAGTAAGCTCTCGGCGATTCATCCCGGCTTCGTGTCGTCAGGCACGCGGCACTCGCTTCGGGTGTGAGGGGATAGCGACAAATCCAAGCACAAACAATGGGTGGCCTATGGCTGCCCGTTTTTGTTTCTGCTACAGTTCCAAGCTAATTTACGTCTAACAGAAGGAGATAATCATGGGACAGAAAGCTATTCGTCTAGGTACTGATTTGTCTACTGGCCATAGCGGCTACTTCCCTGTTGTACCTGCACAAGCATCAGGCAATGTGTTCGTCAACGGTAAAGGGAGCGTTAGACAAGGCGATGCGTATCAACCTCACTGGAAGCCCAAGAAGCCACCTCATGTAGGTAAAGCTACGTCAGGCTCAAGTGTGCGTGTTAATGGCAAGCCTGCTCAACGTGCTGGTGACGGTAATACTTGTGGCGACACTGCATCTAACGGTAGTTCTAATGTGAGATTTGGCTAATGGCAGGAATCGGAGTTCGACTCATAGACGTGCCGATTAATGAGCGTGTCTATTGTGATATAAACGCGTGGATTCAACTCGAACCGCGTGATAACGTTCAGAACATGGACAGTATCGTCCAGAAGATATTGATGGTGATTGGTACTCGTAAGAAGTCGCGCAAGTGGCGTGAGAACTTCGGGGCCGACGTCTATAAATACCTGTTCGAGCCGTTCGATCAGACAACGGCAGAATGGATAGCAACCTATATGCGTCTTGCACTTGAAGACCCAATGAACGGTCTGACGCAAGATGTTACCGATGTACAAACAGCCTGTACGCCAAGCACACAGTACGAACAAACCTACGTGTGTGTCATCTCATGGCGTTGTCCTAAACTTGAGGACAAGCAGTCTGTAACGTTCGCCATGAGGGCCCAGAAATGAGCACCAGCATTCTCAACACGTATCTGACTCACGAACAATTTGCGCGTGATTTCCTACAGCGTATCAACTCGTCCTCATACTGGACTGATGCCCAAGTTAGTTCCTTAACGTCATTGCTTGCTGATGCACTTGGCGATATCGGTGTGACTAACAGCTACGCTTCATTGATTGCTGCGCGTGAAGCATTCAGCCGCTTGGCCAGACGTAACAGTTCGTTGCTGGCTAACGCTCGTTATCTTGGTGTGGATATCGGCCGCAAGTCGGTAAGCACCGTGACTGCATCTGTTGCTAACTTGACAGCAAACAAGGTGACGCTCGATAAGCATACACCATTCACTATCGGCAGTGTTAGTGGCTTACTCGCAGAAGTGACGCAGTGGGAACCAGGCGAAGTCAAAGAAGCTGACTTCATCATCGGTGAGTTGTTCTCCTACAGCCAGTTGATCGTCAATCCTTTTGACTATGCTGTGTATCGCTTAGGTACTGAGAACTTCCAGCTTACATCTGACCTGCGTGTTTGGTTCGAACATCCTAACGGCACCAAGATTGAGTTCCAGCGCTTCGACAAGTGTTTGTTTGAAGCATACGCTGGTCAGCAAATCTTCCTCGATGTGACAACAGATGAGGGTGATGTTGAGATTCAATTCGGTGGCGAGCAGTGGGGCGTTCAACCACCAGCTGGCTATACGATGCGTGTACAGGGCATTAAAGCTCTCGGCTCTGCTGGTAACTCTGACGCTATTGGTCTGAAAATCCAGTGCTTGACTAACCCGCAGATTCAAGGTAAGACTGTTGGTGCTATCATTGGTGGCTCTGATGAAACGCCTGTCGATTACTATCGTCATTACAGTCCTATCGTCGGGCGTAGTCGTAAGAAGTTGATTCGCCGTGATGAATGGAAAGCGGCTATCGCTCTCTATCCAGATGTTGCCGACGTTGTTGTCCAGGGTCAAGCTGAAATAGCACCTAATGATAAAGAGTGGCAAGGAGTCGTGCGTGTCTGCGTGTTACCGCGTAATACAAGTACGTGGGGAGGCGTTAACCCTAACCCTACTTCTGCCCAGTGGACTAAGTTCCTTAACTGGCTTGCACAGTACCATAGCCCACTTGATGTGCAGACGTGGAACCCAGATAAGCTGCAAATCGATTGCACGATTAATGTGGCTCTCTTTGCTGATGCGCCTGGTACTCGAAGCTCGAACGAAGCAACGCTACAGGCCGCCGTACTCAAACTGTTTGAACGTAAGCCGGGAATGTTAGGTAAACGTCTTGCACTGTCGGACATAACAGACCGTGTGCTGTATGACTTTGCTGATCCAGACAAGCCTGTGCGTAGACCAGAAGTAGATTACTGTAACATCGAAAGCCCTATTCAGGATATCATTCCTAATACGGTTCTGGAGTATGTTGCGCTGCGTAACTTGCGTATCAATATAACCTACAGTGAAAGGAAGATGACGCGGTGAAATCAAACACTCTAGCCTTTAACATTGACTTCGTAGAAGCCAATCCAGCATGGGCTGAGTTGTTCGAGATGATGGACGCGCATAACGACGAACATAACCTTGCAGTGATTAAACAACTGCTGGATATCCGTCGTATCAACGAAGACACGAATGACGTGCTGGCCGAAGAAGCTATTCGCCAGCTCGGCATCAACATCGCCCGTGATGTGATGGCGTATCGTCTGCCTTCGTTGAAGCGCGTCATAGATTGCTTGCCTGACTGGCAGCAAGTCTCTGGAACAACGCAGTGGAATAAGTTCGTGGGCATGTTGCTTGGTGGCCAGTTTGATACAAATCGTTTGTATACTGCTGACTATCAGACTTTCATCCCTACTCCTCTAGGTACGCTGATTCAAGATGGCGGCCAGTGGTATAAGACGAACAAGGTTAACCTTGAAGTAGATGCCTACCTGATTGATTCTGGCCTTGACCTGACGATCACTAAAGACGCAGAAAAGGATGTTGTTAATGCGCTGCAAGAAGTAGGCATGACACAGCAAGAAGCAGAAGACTGGTTCAATAACCACATCGGCTTCGACCCTGTGAATAACGACATTGAGCAACGCACGGCGCGGAGCGCGATGTTCCAACGACGCATCTCCGAACTGTTTTATCAATGGGCTCCAATCGAAGAAGTGTTAGAAGGTGTTTATGCTACTATCAACCTTGGTGCTAAACTCTTTCTCGGTGCTCATGTTGTTGTTGAGCACGTCCGTCGTTTTAACGTTGGTGCTCCATTGCAATCGTCTATTACGTTCCTCCAGCCCGAGTTTCTACGTGGTGGGGAATGGACTACATTCGGGGCTATCGTTAAGTACAGCGATAACACAGAAGAAACCGTAGAAGTGTATGTTGAGGACAACGTGTGGATTGAGGAGCGTGACAGCAATCGCGTTCGCTTCAAAGAGCCGCTTGCGATCAGTGTGCTGACTCTTACGTTGAACTACAACGGCACGAAACAACAGATGGAACTGCGCATCTTCCCAATAGGGATTGAGCCTGACCCCGATGAGCTAATGATTGAATGCCCTACGCTCTACGGTAACTCAAGTTCCAAGATTCGTGTCTATGGTAAATATTCCTCAGGCCTGACGAAAGAACTGACCGATAGCGGTATGTTGCGCTTCGATACATCACTCGGTGTGATTGATGGTACGACACTCATTCTGCCTAGCGTCGAGGCAGACACAACGCTTGATATCAGTGTGCTGTATCAGGGCCAGTTCTATATGAACAAAACCCAAGAGTTTAAAGTCAATCGCAGTGTGCATGACTTAGTTCCTATCTCATTGCGTATCATCCTTGAGGATGAATTACCTCAAGGCGTCGATACACCAATCAAGTATGCTGTCCAGTACAACGATGGCACATCTAAGTTGGGTATTGCACAGGCGCGTACAACTTCGGAACACACTGAGATTGTAGAGAACGTCTTGAAGTCTGGTATTATGCGTCAAGACTACATGACCTCAGTCTATGCCGAGTTTGGTGAAGTCACTCCCATTCAGGCAGTGAAGCAGGTAACGATGAAGGCGCCTGAGATTAATCTGGCTACTATCGATATCGTTCTGCCTGACCCAGTTGTCGAACGAACTACTGTTAGGCCTAAGGCTATGGCGCTGTTCGTGCTTGCCTCTGCTACACCACAACAGATTGCTGATCGTGATCCAGCAATCGTAGTCGCATACACAGAAGTATTCGGCAACTGGTTCAGTAGTCAGGACGGCCAGAATGGGATTGCAGCGCTGCCTAAAGTCGATCCAAAGTCCGGTGAGTTCCAAGCACCGCTTATCGATGGAGATGCCGTTAACTACTCGCTGCATTTCAACTACATTGACGGCAGCAACGCTGTAACGTTCAACCGTATCTTCCCTATTCATGACACGATCATGATTCCGCGTTCGATTGACCTGCGTTCTTCACCTACTATCAATAGCGCATCGACTCTTATGTTGCCTACAGTGTGTTTGTGGAATAACGGTCAAACGTATGCGGCAGCGGCTACGGTTAAAGTGGAATACATGCCGTCTGCGTCTGCTGTAGAAGAAGCTCGCCAGCGTACAATTCGATTGCAGCAACAAGCGATTGAACAGGGGCAGGACCCGACGCAGTTCGATCCCAATAAGCCTGACTATGCTCGTTGGGTAACGCTGAACGTAAGTCAATCGCCAAATGACGTATACGACCCAATCATGGGACGTAAGTTCAAAGAATACGTGCTGTACTTCCAGGGTGACCTGCATGGCTCTGCGCGTATCACGATGGACTATGAGTTCGATGGCACTAAGTTGACCAACTATCGTGACCTACAACTTATCCCTGCACGTTCGCTGGTGGACAGTATTACTATCGAATGTCCAGACCATATGTATGATCGTTCGCGCACGTTCGTTCGACTGCTTGCAACATACGTTGATGGCACTCAAGAATATGTGACGGCTGCTGAGTGGAAGGGCAACTGGCCAGACAAAGACACGGATGACTATCAAGTTCTCCAGTTTTCACCTGGTCGCTACAACGGTACGTCTATTGTTGAGATTATCGAAGGCCGCCCTCCTACAAGCTATAAAGACTTCCGTGATATGGCTATATCTAAACTGCCGATGTTCAATCAGATTGGTAGCTTAGTAGATCTGGAGAAGGCGTATTATGATGGCGCTATTCTGCAAACAGGCAAATGCAACACCGTGACGTATACTCAGGTGCTTGCATCGTTCTTCCGTGTGAGTAACAAGATCGATATGGTCATTACACCACAGCCTAAGCAAAGCGTTAACAACATCATTAACAGTCGTATCGAAGGCGCTACGCAGATTTCTGCTGGTGTGCTATCCGAGTCCTACACTCTGGTCAACACGTACAAGATGGGAGGCGTTGCTCGTACACTGGATGGTTCTTACATTCAGGAAGAAGGCAGAACGTTTGAGCTTGAGGTTGATTCTGAATGGGCAGTAGTCCAGAACTACTACACTGAGGAAGGCCCTAACAATACGCAGATGCTTGTGCCTACGTCTGATATTGTTGCTGAGATAGATGCTGATGGTACGCTGACTCCTGCCCAAAACGTTAACGGTGCTGTCCAGATTCGTGCGCGTTATACGTGTGACCAGTATCAGATCGAGAAGACGCTGATTGTGTTCCTGACACAGGCAAATACTTATCTGCGTTCAATCGGTATCACTGGCCCAGATGTTGTGTGGGATGTGTCTGACAGAAACCCAACTATCGGTTATGAGAACGGTCGTTGGTATGTGCCTTATGAGTTGCGTGTTATTATCGACCCTGACTCTGAGCTTGTTACTACCGATGCTCTGTGGTCAATAGGAGATGAAACAAACGTTGATGGAGTTTCCATTGACCCTCTGAATGGTCATCTATTCATTGGTCAGTCTCAATTGTCTGACGGGCATATTGGTCTTCGTGCTGTATTTACCAAGCAGAACCCAGCAAGCCTTGCAGATGAGACTATCGTAGGCACACGCACTATTGAACTCCAGACGCAGAACACGATTCTTAATGGCTATATCGAAAACCCTAAAGGCAATATTTCGCCTAATACTGACTACAGATTCGTTGCTTACTATGAACGGCGTAGCGGTCAGTCTGGTTCGAGTATTCTGCCTGATGCTAACTCGGTTAAGTTCAAATGGAACGTGATCAAGTCTGTTAGTGGCTTTGCCTTGTCGCAAGATGGTACCTTCCGCTTCCCGGCATCGAAAGACCCGCAGACGGTTCAAGTGGAATGTATTATCACTGAGCAGCGCACGGAGATTAGTCTTGTTCAAGAGATTACTTGTCCAGGCATTGGATTCCCGCAAGACCTAACAGTCGGCGGTTACACCAACGTCCGTGATGATAGCTCTATGCAGATGAACGCGCTTCTTGGTCGTACAGGTACATTCGCTAAGGAAGACGTGAGTGCAAAATGTTTGTGGCAGATTACAAACAGTAAAGGTGACGTTGTTGATGTGCAGGGCATTAGCATTAACGCGCAGACAGGTAGACTAACACTCGGCAACTTGCTGAATGATACCGAGTTTGGTGTTAAGGCGCTCTACATTGAAGGGCAGCAACGCCTTGAACAAACGCACTTCATGAAAGCCTTCTCGTCTTACCCTCGCTTCGGCGTTGCACCATTCGGTCTGACTACTATCAGCATCGCTATGGCTCAACTACCTACGCGTCTTCGTTCGAACAACGGTGGTACGTTCGTGCTATCTACCAAGAACGATGAGTACGGTTATTTTGTTGTGCGTCAGTCGTATGGGCAAGCTGTATTTAGTGCGGCTGCTGATGGACAGGGTAACGTCAACAAAGGCTGGCTTGGCTTCGATGGCGCTCAATGGCCTGTTACAGGAGACAACGGTAAGAGAGGTCCGATTGTAGGTAAGATGGTGTATGATAACCTGACAGAAAACGTCTTGATTTATCGCACTAACGCTCGTGCATTTGGCTCCGCTGTGCTTACGGTTCGATACCAATAAAATAAAGGGAGTCTGGGGCGCTATGTTCCTGGCTCCCTTTTTCATTTATCGTAATTTAGTACAGTTAAATCCCAAGGAGTTCTTTGATGGCCACTGAATCTATCTACGTTAACGCACTGCGTTTAACGCCTCAGGGAGAACAGGCCGTTGCGAACGCGAACGCTGGTGGGTTGGCTATTCAACCTGTAGCGTTCAAAGCAGGTGACTTCATTGGCTCTAACCCGTCTGAGGTTCCAGAGCAGTTACTTGGCAACGAGCTTGCGTCGGGCGCATTGTCATATGTTCAGGTACTTACCGAGAACAGTGCCCGCTTCATCTTTGATATTCAAGTCAAATACGTCGCAGGCGAAGCGCTGAAACGTGTTGGTGAAATACTGATTATGCTCTCTGACAATAGGCCGTTTGGTCATGTTGTTCTGCAAGAGCCAATCATTGCCGTACCCAACTCTATCAGTCGCGTGAGTTTGCTCGTACATATCCAGCAGGACATCCAAAAGATTCTTGCTGTTAAGATGGCGGACTACACATCAATCCCGAGTGTTGCTACTCTGGAAAATCTGCCTAGTCTTAAAGACAACGTGTTCAATGCTGTGTCAGTTCTCGACCTGCATGTTAACTCTGATGGTTCTCGCTCACCTGGTGCTGCGTATCGTTATGGGGCTGGCTCATACTATTGGGCGTTCAGCGAACATGACCGTATCTATAGCGGCACTATTGGTAGTGGCTTCATCAACGCGAACACGTTTAAAATCAATTCTCTCACTGGTATGAAAGAAGGTGAGATTGTCCTTGTACAAACAGTAGCTGGGCCTGGTGCTGGCGCGTGTCGTCATTTCAAATACACCGGCGGACAGTTCGTTAACATGGACAGTCCAATCGCATTTATCAGTGCGCAGACAAACATCGCTATCTGGCGTCGTATCACTAACCCGACTACACCGAGCGTTGGTCTGCCGTGGCCTGTTGATAACGATGTGCCTGATACGTGGGCGTTAATGCGCGGCAAAGACAATAAACCTTATTGGGGCCCTGTCAATAGCCAGCGTCAAACGACTGCGAGCCTGTTCGTTCCACCGGGCAAGATGCTTTTCAGTTCTGTTGTGACTACTGCAACTCCTGATAAGCTACGCTATCAACTGACCGAGATTTTGGATAGCTCTACCGACTTGTTCGTTGGTACGTCGAGCGTTCTCCAGCCTCGTACAGCGTATTCAGTTCAGGAAGATCAGCTCCTGCTTTCATCTTATCCTGAACAGCAGATGACGCTTGACCTGAGACAGTTCCGTATCGAGCCATCTCAAGGCCACGTTGTTCTGTTTGAAACGTATGACGGTGTTGGTGACGGACAGACTACTCAATACACTTTGGGTAATCGTCCTGTAGAAAGCGCCGACATGGTATTCTGTGTCGTAGGAAACACTTGGCAGCCTAGTACGGTCTATAAGATCAGTAACGGCAACAAGTTGCAGATGACGCAGCCCATTCCGTCTGGTCAGAAATACACTTTCTATGTTGCTCGCTATGAAGAACGTGCTGGGTGGTCTACTCGTCTGCGTGTTAGTCAGTATCGAATGCCTTATGATGCTGATACATTTATTCTGCCGACTAGCCCACTGAATAAAGCGCACTGCGTTGTCGCTGTTGGTGGCTTGGCAGTCCACACGTCAGACTTCACGGTTGCTGGTAACTCGTTAAAAACAACATCGCCTATTCCGCACGATACGCTTGTCGAAGTAACAGTATTTGAGAATATCAAAGCTGTAGGTTCGAAAGACAGTTCTGTTGACGGTGTTATCATCGACGTTATTCCTACGCCGAAGGGTTACATGTTCAAGCGTCAAGGGCTTGCTCCGATTGAAGTACCTATCGCCACACCTGAGATTGTTAGTGGTGAAGGTATTGTGATTGAAGGGCAGTGGCCTGAGATTAAGATCAGCAATACTCAGGCACTAGCCGAAGAAGCTGACCCGAAGAACATGTTCAACATCCAGCAGACTCAAGTTGACTCGGAAGAAGTTGTTATCCAGCAGCGTATTGAGTTCAGCAAGGCTGTTATGCTTACGTGTACAGCAGACTTTCAGTGCCAGCTTGGTCCTGGATTTGCGTCCACCAGCGGTAAAGAACATATCGAATATGTTCTGTCGTTTAAAGGCCCTGGTGTAAGCGAAGCTGAATATGGACGTGGGCTTAAAGGCACAGGCGCAGCGGGTTTCAACGTGGTACAATCGGACAACGCTCCAGAGATTATCGCGTACTCGAACGTTAGCCTGACGCAGATGTTTGTTGTGCTGAAAGAGAACCAGCCTCAGGGATATATCGATATCGTTGCTAAGGTGCGTATCACCGATGCGCAGATCACTAGCTACGGATCGAAGCTGATTGGTAACTTGTGCATTAAGGTCGAACCGAAATGACTCAGCTAAGACTCTCGCAAATCGAAACAACGCCTAACGATGAAGGTAAATCCGCGATAGGCGTTGACGGTGCTTTGGTATTTGAAAACACCGATGTGTTGACAACAACACAAATCGCAAGCGTGAAGTTTGACAGCAAAAACGGTGTACTGGTATTCGTTAAGCAGAATGGGAAAGTAGTTAACGTTCCCGGACTGCCGACTATCTCAATGTTTGGTGAAGGAAGACCTGGGCGTCGAGGCGCTCCAGGTGCTCCTGGTAGACCTGGACGTGATGGTCGTGATGGTGAGACAGGTAAGCAAGGGTGTGAAGGACTTCCCGGTGCTAAGGGTCAGACTGGTAAAGCAGGTGACCCTGGGCGCGATGGTGATACTGGTCCTCAAGGTGATACCGGCCCAATCGGTCCAGTAGGTCCTACGGGTCCAATCGGTCCTGATGGTCCTCAAGGTATCATCGGCCCACGCGGTAATGACGGCCCAAGTTGCGTTGCTGGTGCTACAGGCCCAACAGGCCCAGCGCCTATTCCAACTGCTGTATTGTCGTCTACACAGCCCACTGCCAGCAACGTGTTCGTCTGGTTATTTCCGACAAATAACGTGACTCCTGCTCCACCTCTGCCTGTGCTTACACCTCTCGCTGCATCTGTATCTAACTTGTACATGGTTGGTACTCGTGCAGTTCAGGGTTCTGACGTGTTCACATCGCTTGCTTATCTGCCTGTGAATGCTCGTGGTGGTGTCGGTCCGTATAAGTACAAATGGACTATCACTACCACAGAAGGCGTAACCCTTGATGCTGTCGAAACTTCGACGTGTATCGTTAACTTCTACTTACGTTTAGGCTTAGGTGCTGACCGTATCATCAAAGGCACCATTAGCTGCGTAGTCACTGATATGGGACAGACGTCGCGTCCGACTGTCACTGTCAAATCGCAGTTGACTGTTGTAGCACGTAACCCAACCAACAAACAAACGTCAGGCTGTATTGTTTACGGCTCTACCGTTGATACTCTCATGGGACCTGTTGCTGTCGAGAAACTTCAAGAGTGTGACTGCATTCTTGGCTACTCGAATCAGCCTAAAGACTTCCGTAAATGGTCAAGCCCTTCTATTAAAGGCAAGCCTGTATATGCTACAGTTCGTGCAGTACGTCATGGACAGGAAGATCATTACTATGTGATCAACGGACAGAAGCTGACGCATGAGCATCCTGTGCTCATCTACGATACGGACTGGCGATACGTACCAGCGCGTGACGTGCAATCAGGACAAACAGTTCTTGGGCGAAAAGGCCCGATTGTCGTTTCTGAGTGCTATCGAGTCGATGCGCAGGTGAATACCGTTGATATTGATGTTGAACCGTATGACACTTACTTCGTGGGTGACGTGCTGGTGCATAACACTGATATCGTTGCACGTGCGGAGAAGAACTAATGCCATTAATCAAAGTTAGTACAGGTATGATTAAGGCGGGTACTACCTCGACGCCAACTCCTGTGCGAGCATCTGGCGGTACGCTGGTAACTAATCCTGCTGAGGAGAACGTACCGTCAGAACTCACTTCTGATACATCGTTTGACGCTACTGCCGGTGTGCTTACACTTCGCTTTGCTAACGGTCAGTCAGTACAAGTAAGGGGCTTCCCTACTGCGTCTGATATACCTGAGGGCAGACA
>JAVWLC010000002.1:0-3171 GCA_036638175.1 Raoultibacter sp.
CCCTACGTGTGAGATTTCCCATGATCTCTTCCCTTCCTCGTTGTGATGCAAGCCTTGGGGTTTGCATGCCTTGGAATATACGGGCCCCAGAGGCTTGCGAGAAGAAACTCTTTCGCATGCCAAACGTCAACCGAGAGTTTGCGCATTCGAATAAGTCCTGTTCAGAAGTGTGTACTGCTTAGTCGGATCACTGCGTGGCTTTAAATGGTAGTTGCGGGGTTTCCCGGTGCTGCCAGTTTGCCTCTATACTGTGGATATCGAAACAGTTGCTTAATTGAAGAGCCATCGTGTTCGTTGTGGCTGCATAATTCGATCGTAGTAAGGGGATACTATGACCAAGATTCGCATGGACGCGGATCAAAAGAGGTATTTTTGTACGCTCTGTTCGGCTGGCAATATCACGCAGGCTGCGCAGACGCTCTTTATTTCGCGTCAGGGACTTTCGAAAAGCATGAAAGCGCTCGAGCAGCAATTAAACACGCAGCTTTTTGTGCGCGGCAAACAAGGTGTTGAGCTCACGCGGACAGGTCGCGTTCTCCTTCGCTATCTTCGCGAAGAAGATAAGCTTTGGGATGCGTGTTTGGACGAGATACGCGCCATTGATGAGACAACGCCTGAGTCGATCCGGATTGGGTTGCTCAGTATGTATGTGGGATATGATGAAAAGCGCATGCTGTTGGCTGATTTCCAGAGCGATCCTCGTATCAGGATTGAGATTGTTGATGGCGACCACGATGCCTACTGGGATGCCATTGCGGCGAGAAACATGGAGTTTGCTTTCTCGATTAGCCCACCAAAGAGTGTTGATCTTCCTTCGATTAAGCTCACGCAGGATAACCTTTCGATACTGGTAAGCTGCGATAATCCGCTTGCTCAGTTGCCTTTCGTTGACTTTGAACGCGACCTTCGAGGAAAAACGGTTATTCAGACAAGTCCCTATAAGGGTCGATTGTATGAAACCACGTTTAGGAATTATGGCATAAAGAGTGAGGCAATTTTGCACGACAGTGCACTCATGCTGGCGCGGGTATCAACGAGTGAAGAGTGTTTCATCATTCAAACGCAATACGCGAAAGTCCTCGTCACCGATCAGGTGTGCATGCGCCCGCTCATCAATGCCCCTATTGAAATGGATGCTGCGTTCGTATTCCGACCTGACTTAAGCCCGGCCGCGCAGTTTGTGGCAAGGAAGCTTTTGGAACCGTATGGTAAAGAGCAAGAATTCGATGCCTTTTTTGAGGGTGCTCTCGTAGATGCTACGGAGTAGGTTCTTCAGGCGCAGTTTCCTCGATGAGATCGAGAAGCTCCTGCCGTGAATGAACATTGAGCTTCTGATAGATGTGGCTCGTGTGGGTGTTGACGGTGTTCATTGACAGGCTTAGTTCGTCTTGGATGCGCGGGGTCGAGCGGCCTTTCGCAATGAGTGCGAGCACCTCCGATTCGCGTTTGGAAAGTCCACCAATTCGCACGAGGCGATTGCATATGCTCTGGAGGTTATCGGTTGGATGATCGGGCGGATCAACCTTCTCGAAGACAGGAACTGCGCTTTTGTTGGTGAAGACGAACAAGTATGTTGCCACAATGAGCAACCCAAGAATTACCGATGTGATGCCTAGGAGATCAGGCACCGATGGAGCGAACAACTTGTAGACGTGAAAGAGACCGAATCCAAGCAGGAGATCGAGCGAAAACGTCATACGGGTGAGAGAAAATACGAGGATCGGACTCGTTCGGTAGCGCTGGCAGTAATTGAACGAGATGATCATGATCATCAGCTTAAATAAGAACGCTCCGAAATTCGTGATGCTGTAAACCATGCTAGGGTTGTTCTGCGTATAAGGCATGAAGAGTACGGCGATCATTGCGAGTAAAAATGAAGCTCGATAGATGAGCGACATATGGTGACTGTGCTCGGCGAGTACAGCAACTAGCAGCACCGAGCAGACAATTTTGGCGATCAGAAGCACAAGATTGAGGTTGCCCGAGTAAAAGAGAAGATCGGTTCCCTCAAGATAATAGTTACGCATGAACTCATCGACAAAACTGACGACGAATATTCCGAGACATAACAAAAGCAGTGCGCGTTTTTGGGTGGTGCCAGGCTTAGGTAAGGTGGCTTCGGTTACGAATTCAATATTCTTGGGGCTTCGCTTGAGGAAAAATGCCGATACAAACGGCATGATGCAGGCGATAAACACCATGATCCAAGGGCTGATATCGGGCAAAAAAGCCAGAACGGTCAGCACGTACATAAACAAACTTGATGAGACGACACTGAGGATGAAGCCAGCAAGATCATTGGCACGACAGAAAGCTTGATACCATGCGACAAACAGCCAACCTGATGCGATGCCTGTTAAAATGCCTGCGACAATTTGCAAGCCGACATCAATAGCTGCAGCACCAGATGAAAAGGGAATGATGAAGGTGCCGACACCTGCGCAAGCGGCGAGCGTATAGATAGCTGATCGTCGTTCAAGCAGCGATTCGTAGCGCTTCGCCGTTATGATTCCAGGGATCAAGCAGAGTACGCAAACAACAAGCGAAATCTCGTAGACGCTGACGGAAGAATTTTCGGGAAACAACTGCGGTGCGAAGAAGCACAGCGATAACCAGAGCTGGCATAAAGCGAAACCAGCAACCATTGAGACGTTAGCGCGACCGAGTTCCAGTGCGAATTTCGATCGTACGGTACCAATCTGTGTGTCTGAGCGATGAGACTTTTTTGTTTCCCCCATGATAACCTTCCCAGAAACCTCACCATTGAATGGTGAATCGGTTCAAAAAGCCGCAAAATCTTATATCAAAATCCCAGATAGCATCCCCATTTTTGCGTACTTAGATAGTTTCATATCTTTCCCTTGATGGCAAGCATTTCTGTTGTGCGTAATCTTCTGTTTGCCGCGCAAAGCGGTTGGCTAAACAGAGTATGAGGGAGGAAGAAGACCATGAGGGGAAAGAAGGTTTCTGAGGTGCAAGAGGTTGAACTGCTGATTGCTGAGGAGCATGCAGTCAAGCCGAAAGTTGTTGGAGCAAAACGAAGCTGGGTTAAGGCTGTATGTGTTCTTAGCGCGGTCTTGTTGGTAGGACTTGTTGTGGGCTGTTCGCCGCAGCAAGGAACGGATGCGAAACCGCAACAAGATACTGGGTCAAGTGATCCGATCAATGTAA
>JAVWLC010000002.1:3181-30247 GCA_036638175.1 Raoultibacter sp.
AGATTGTGCAACGTGCCACAGCACGGAAGACGCCAGCATGACAAATGCGGCGATGGGTGCTGCAATGCATGCCAAGGATGCGCAAGCTACGTGCATGACGTGTCACACGGACGAGAAGAAACTCGCTACTGCTCACGAGGGCAAAACCGCATCAGATCCAAGCCCAAAGAAGCTCAAGAAGACAACGGTTGATGTTGCAACGTGTCAGAGCGCAGGTTGTCATGATTTGAGCAAGGAAGAAATGCTGGCGCTGACGGCAAGCGATACGCAGCTTATTGATACGAACGGTACGCATGTCAATCCGCATGACGTCATCGGTAAGACCGAAGGACATGCTGATATCACGTGTTCGAATTGCCACAACATGCATAAGGAATCGACCAATCCAGCAGATTCGTGTATTACCTGCCACCATTCAGGCGTTTATGAATGCGGCACGTGCCACTAATTGTTTGGACGTACGGATAAGCGATGAAGTTTCACTAGGGTAAAGGCCGATTGAGCTTAAAGCAAGAGTCGGCGCAACAACCAATTGACAAAGGTTAGGGGATTATCATGGAACAAACTCGTAGGGATTTTCTGAGGGGTGCTGGAATCGTAGCGGCTGGAGTTGGCGCACTGGCAGGTACTGCCGCACTGACTGGCTGCACATCTGAGCCCGCCGCAAAAGAAGCCTTTAAAACTGAGTATGAATGCGATGTTGTTATCGCAGGTGCAGGTATCGGCGGCCTTGCTGCCGCAGTGAGCGCAGCGGAAAAGGGCGCGACGGTTATTTTGGTTGAGGCCTCACAGCATGTGGGTGGCACAAGCCGCTTTGCCGCAGGAGCGTTTGGCCCGCGTTTTGGTGCCGACTGGGAAGCAGCATATGCTAAAGCTCCCATGTCCGATCCTGTGTTGGGCAAGCTTGTGTGCGAAAAATGGCCTGAGTACGTGGAATGGATCACGGGCCTTGGCATGACCACCGAAGAGCTCGCACCAAACAGCCCCTATGTTTGGATGGGCGGCAAGCGTCCTGCCGAAGAAGGCTCCAAGAGCTACACCGACGAATATCTGCAGCAGTTTGGCGAGACGTTCACGAAGCAAGGTGGAACGACACTGCTGGGCACTCGTGCCGTCAAGCTTGTCACTGATGACGCTGGCACAATCACGGGTCTTATTGCCGAAAACGCTGATGGTCCTTTCGCCATTAAGGCGAAGGCAGTCATCTTGGCAACAGGCGGTTGGCAGTGCGATAAAGAGATGTGCACGAAGTATATTGGTCGACACGCAGATCTTTCGCAGGCACAATGCGTTCCGTATCTCGATGGTGCTGGTATCAAAATGGGCGTTGAGGTTGGTGCGCAACTTTCGCGCAGCTTCGGATCGTTCTACGGACATCCGCAGCCATGGCCGACGGCTTACCTGTAGGGTGTCGACACGCCTGAAGGTTACGAGGCCGTTGAGAACGTTGACGATGTGCACGTGCTGTTCTATGGCACAACTGAGCATTCCATTCAGGGTATGGGTGTTTACGTCAATACCGAAGGTAAGCGTTTTGTTAACGAAGGCCTTGGCTCGTCACTGGTGAACCAAGAGATCATGCAGCAGCATATGGCTCGTGCGTACTTGATCGTTGACGAGGGTATTCGCGAAATCATTCGCAAGACTCCGTTCTGCAACGCAGCGGTTATCGGTGGCGATCGTATCGATCACATGATCGAAAAGGGCATGACGGTTGTTCAGGCTGATACGCTTGAGGATCTTGGTGCAAAAATTGTTGCCGAGACAGCTGACGGCGTAACGTTTAATCCTGCAAACATGGTTGCAACGATTGAAGACTATAACGAAGCTGCAGCAGCAGGCACCGCTGGCAAGCTCGAAGTTCCGCACCTTGGTGTTTCTCCTGCTACCGCGCTTGCAACCCCACCGTTCTACGCAATTCCCGTTGTTGGTGGCATCATGGCAACATTCGGCGGCCTGCAGATTAATACCGACACGCAGGTTATCGGCACCGACGCGACACCTATCGCGGGATTGTATGCCGTACCCGGCGTTGCTGGTGGCATCATGAATGGCGACTACTGGTGCGTCATGAGCGGCTATTCAGTACTTGGCCGCATTTCTGGTGATGCAGCAACTTCGTTTGCCCAGGCAGCTGGCGAAACCAAGAAGTAAGTAAAACTCTCCGACATATTCTCTCCCTCAATGATGCCGCGCCTTTTGGTGCGGCATCATGCGGTGGCGGGGCGTTGTGGGTTGCGTGATTGATGACAGGTTGGCGGCGAATCGTTGTATCTCTTCTGGATATTGCCTGTTAGCAATGAATGAGTTGGGTAAAAACTGGTATAACAGATAAGGACATTCAAAAACGCTGCTATTGCATAGGGTTGGCGTAAGGAACCGCCCGTGGCAGTCAAGATATGCCGAACCTAAGGAGACCAGCTTTAATGCCCGTTGCGCTAAGCCTTTTTCTTGTCCTATTCTTTCTTTTGATGAATGCATTTTTCGTTGTTGCAGAATTCGCGCTTGTCCGTGTGAGAAAATCCCAAGTTGACATTGCTGTCGATGAAGGAATGCGGGGAGCGAAGTATACAAAAATCATCGCCGATAATATCAATGCGTATCTTTCCGCATGTCAGCTTGGAATTACGCTTGCTTCTCTTGCTCTTGGTTGGCTGGGCGAGCCTGCGGTCTCTGAGCTTATCGGTCCGCTGCTTTCAGCTTTTGGTCTGCCCGAAGCGGCTATCCATGCCATTTCTGTTGCGGTTGGCTTCATTATTATCACGTCGCTCCATATTGTCATTGGCGAGCTTATCCCAAAATCACTCGCGATCTTCAGCACCATGAAGTACGCGCTTATGACGGCGCCGCCCCTCGTGTGGTTTTACCGCATCACGTATCCCATCATGTGGCTGTTTAACACCATTACGAATGGTGTGATGAAACTTGCTGGACATGATATCGCCAACGAACACGATGTATATTCGGGCGAGGAAATCAAGCTTCTCATCGATGAAAGCACTGAAAGCGGTCTTATCGACGCTGATCAGAATACCTATGTGGATAACATCTTTGACCTAGGCGATAAAGATGCCGAGGCTATCATGACGCCGCGTACCGAGCTCATTTGTATCGATCTTGAAGACACGTTTGAAGACAACATCAAGACTATGCAGCAGTACAAGTACACGCGTTACCCGGTGATTCGCTGTAATAAGGACAACATTGTCGGGTTCGTACACATCAAGGATCTCTACAGCATGCCCGCTGGATCAACTATGGATGACCTGAATGTGCGCCCGATCCATGCGGTGCCCGAAAGCATTCCGATTGCGAAGCTCTTGCAGACGCTGCAAGAGAAGCGCACGAAGATTGCTGTCGTCGTTGACGAGCATGGCGGAACGTCAGGCATTGTGACTATGAGCGATATCATGGGTCAGATTGTTGGCAAGCTCGACGACGAGTACCTGCACGATGACTCCGATGAAGTGAAGAAGCTCGGCGAAGGACATTACCTGGTTGATGGCTCGCTGCCCATTGACGAGCTTTCGGATCTCATGGGCTTTGTGCCCGAAGAAACGGGCGATTGCGAAACAGCAGGTGGCTTGTTGTTCGACCTGTTCGGACAGATCCCCGAGGTGGGCGATACCGTCTCAACCGAAGAAGGCAACACCAAGATCGACTTCACGATCAAGAAAATGGACGTCCGCCGCATCGATAAGATCGACATGGTGATCGAGAAGCGTGAAGCGGACGAGGAATAGGCGGAAGAGCCTCTACCCGAATTTTTAGATAGTTACAACGTCAAAATGCCTAGGCCCTGCGGCTCGGGCATTTTTACTTGCCGATGCTTTCTCCTACGAAGTGTTCAGCGTTGTGCCAAAGCATATTCTCGAGCTCATCGTCAGTGAAATCGATCCCCGTGAAAATGTTGTATTCGGAAACAGGGTTCCACATGGGGAAGTCAGACCCGAACATCACGCGATCAGTTCCAAAGAGGCGGCAAAGTTCCTTGGTACGACGTTGTCCGAGAAAGGCCATTGAGCTTGAAGCGTCAAGAAAGCAGCGTTCTTGACCGAGAATATCGAGTGCGATTTCCTGCATCGACCAACCCCCAAAGTGAGCAGCGTCGACAACGAGTTCATGGAAGGTATCAAGCACACGCTTGAGGCGGCGTGGGTGCGAATAGTCATGGCGGTAATCGCCCATGTGAATAATAATGGGAAGACGGCCAGCAATGATTTCGTAGACCTCCATGAGGCGCGGGTCATCAAGATCTACCTCTTGCGTGTCAGGGTGAATCTTCATGCCCTTGAGGCCGAGCTTTATGGCTCGCGCGACTTCTTTTTCGGGATCAGCATAGTCCTGATGCATTGTCATGAAGCCGATGAACTCCGGATGTACCTGGCATTCGCCAGCGATAAAATCGTTGATGGTCTCGACAGAGCGCGCGTTTGTGGCAACGGAGTGCACGATGAAATTCGTGATGGGGGTTTCTTCCATGGCGGACAACAGGTGCTCCGATGTTCCTTTGCCATACATCTCGATGGTGTAGAAGTCGCCGATAGCATCGACTGCTTTTGCGGCGATTTTCGGGGGATATATGTGTGCGTGTGCGTCGACGACGGCCATAGTGATTCCTCTGGTTCGGCTTATCGTGTTTCAGGATCGATTGTAGTACAGGAGTCGTGCCGGTGCATCATGTGTGCATGATTTGCGCCACAAATTTGGTGAATTGATGGGCAGCCGACGGGCGCGAGTATGACAAGCGATGATGTGGGATGACGAAAGCTGCGGAGGACTAGGCACGGCGCTCGCGATACCGTTCTGGTGTTTCACCTGATCAAAGCTTGGTTTAATCAGATAGCATCTGGGGTTAAAAATATATCTTGCGTTGGCGCATGATTCAGGGTAATATATCTTCTTGCCGCTTTTCCTGTTCCTGATATATCGAATGGACGCAAGTTGGCACCATAGTGCGGGGTGGAGCAGTCTGGTAGCTCGCCGGGCTCATAACCCGGAGGTCATAGGTTCAAATCCTGTCCCCGCGACCAAAACTTATAGTTCCGAACTGGTAAAACGGTTCGGAATTTTTTTTGTCTTTCAGGGTCACATCAGGTTGATGTGACCCAAGAAACCTGGAAGTTCTCCTAGACCTAACGAAAGGTCTGAGAAATGAAAAGGAAACCGCATCATCATTCAACAGCAGAAGAACGTCTACATGCTTTCAATTACATGGAACAGGGTAAGACCGAGCGAGAAACGGCAAGGCTTTGTGGAGTCTCCTTGTCAACCATTAAGGGCTGGAAGCGTCAACTCAAACTCCGTGGCCAAAGTTATCTGAAGCCTACCAAACGTCCCTATACGAAGTATCCTGAGGGTACCAAGTGTTCTGCAGTCAGAGAGTACTTACGTGGCAGAGATGCCACTGAGGTTGCGGCTCAGTTCGGTATACTGAATCCCGTAAGCATTACCGACTGGGCACGAGATGCACGCTTTCGAGGAGGGATCGCCATGGAAGATGAAGCGAGACCCGAGAAAAACAACGAGAAACGAAGATCGATCAAGCCCTTAGAGGATATGACCCCTGAAGAAGAATTACAGTTCTTGCGGATGGAAAACGCTATATTAAAAAAAGTAATAGCCTTAAGAACCGAGCGGCAACTACCCAAGAACAAATGACGGTGATTGCATCCTTAGGGGATACCTTTTCGCTCAAAGATATTCTCTTCTACCTCGATATACCCATGCCCACTTTCTATTACCGTGCCACTCATCCCAAGTGTGATAGATACGCAAATGAACGAGTACTTATCAGAGCCCTGTTCGAAGCTTCAAACAGGGCTTATGGGTATCGCCGAATAACCTATGCTCTCAAGTGCGACCATGATGTCTCACTTGACCGTAAAACAGTAACCAAGATCATGGCTGAAGAAGGTTTGCGCGCAAAAGGACGTCGTCGTCGCGCATATACCTCATACAAAGGAACGGTTGGAAAGATCGCTGATAATGTATTAAAGCGTGACTTCAAAGCCTCAGCCCCATTACAAAAGCTCGTAAGTGACATCACTCAGTTCAACATTGGCGAGACCCGTGTATACCTCTCACCTTTAGTAGATCTTTTTAATGGTGAAGTTATCTCTTGGAAGATCGGTAAGAGCCCCAACATGAACATGGTGTTAGATATGTTATTCGATGTCTTACCGAAGCTTGCAGACAAGAAACCGATCATCCATACCGACCAAGGTTTCCAGTATCAAAACCATCGCTGGCAATACCCCCTTAAGAAAACAGGATGCACACAGTCGATGTCGAGAAAGGGCAATTGCATCGACAACTCTCCTGCAGAGAGTTTCTTTGGCCGACTGAAGACCGAGTTCTCAGATGGGAGTGACTTCAAGTACCCAAAACACTTCATGAGAAAGTTCGATGACTACATCCATTGGTATAACGAAGGGAGGATAAAGAGTTCACTTTCGGGAATGACGCCTGTCGAATACCGTATAATGCATGACAAATGACCTAGGAGTTCTTCCAAGATAGACGGGTCACATCACTATTTGTATGACCCAGATTTCATGCCTAATGACCTTCGTAGTGTACATAAAGTCCTTGATAAAGCAGTCGAGCAAGCATATGGTGTCAACTTCAACGGCAACGAGGAAAAAATCGTCGCATATTTATTCAAACTCTATTCTGAAGTGGGGAACAAATGATTCGTGCAGACTTGCATATTCACACGGTATCCACCCAATGGGATCACCCTTTCGAGTTTGACTGTGGTGCCCTAATTGAGCATGTGAAGAGCCAAAGACTAGATGCTATAGCAATTACAAATCATAATTGCTTTGATAAAGAAAACTATTCAGATGTAGTTGTGCCAAGTTTAACTCCTTATAACTGCACTGTTTTTCCAGGCGTTGAAGTCAGTGCTCTTGATACGCACATCTTGATTATTGCCGATGTTTCAAAAGTTGGTGAATTAGCCAAGTGTTGCGAAAATCTTAAGAACATGGGCGTTCATGACTCACTTTCTTTTGATGAGTTAACAAATTACTTTCCGCTGCTGAGTGACTACCTCGTTATCCCTCATTACAGCAAAGACCCTTCAATAACTGAAGAAAACCTTGAGCTGCTCAATACCCTTGTTCATGGCGTTGAGACATCGAGCATGAAAAAGGCCTTAAGCATTAGAAAGGCAAATACCACTAGCGTTCCATCAGTCTGCTTTACCGATCATCGCTTCGGCAGTTCCGATGATATATGTCCTAATGCAATTTATCTTCGCACTGACGGTCGTGAGCTCAAAGATGTCGCCGCCGCCTTCAGAGCAGACGATGGCGTTTTACTAAACTACGCTGGTACAAATCAGCTTGAAATTGTGCCCGGGTTATTGGCATCAGAGAGCCTAAACCTAATTATTGGGAAAAGATCAACGGGAAAGACGCATGCTCTCAATAGAATCGTGTCCCTTTGTGAAAGCGAGGACTATTTACATATTGAACAGGGAGAACTCGTAAGCGATAGCAAAGAAGATGAGTTCTACGCAGGTCTGAATAACGAGCATTATAATGATAAATATGCTTATATGAGCAGATGGAAGGCAATTCTTAATGACGCAAAGACTCGAGGTTCAGAGGAATACAGGAAAAGTAAGATTACAGATTATCTCAAGGAACTAAAAGGCTTCGCTGAGACTTCATCTTTGGCAGATCAATACTCTGGCTCGCCACTATTTAAGGGTCAACCATTCGAAATCAACGAAGACGGGGAGGAGCAAGGACTGATAGTTGCTTTAACGACTTTGCTGGAGTCTGTAGAGTACAAAGAAGAAATCAATTCAATTCTTGGTCGTGAAAAGCTCATTGCCTTGTTGCGCTCGGTTGTTGAAAAAGCTAAGTTTAAAGAAACCGAGAAGCATACTGCCCAAGCGGCAAACTCAATTATTGCAAGCGTGCGAGCAAGACTATCTACAGCTTCAACGCAAGATAAGTACCCAGACCCTATTATTGACTCCGTGTTTCAGAACGAAGTGTTTTTTGATCACGCTGAAAAATTGCTATGTAGTTGTTGGGTGGAAAAAGCTGTATTTGACGATAAGCAGAGAGGTGCCGGAAAGTATTCTCTTAGAGCAATACGAAAAAAATATATAGATGCCGCTGCTATTAAGGGGGCAATGGGGCTTGGGCAATGTTCGATGGGTAGGATCACAGGCATGAGCTCACGTGATTATCTCGATAAAATTTTGTCTTTTGAGGAATGCGTCCATCCCGAAACAGGTCTCTTTGATCTTTGCTTTGAGATACGAGACGAGAAGGGGGTGAAGCCGTCTGGCGGCCAAAGAACTGAGTATACCTTCCTGAAAAAACTAGCGGATGCCGAAAACTACGACATTATTTTGATTGACGAACCAGAATCCTCATTCGATAACCCATTTCTAAACATACATATTTCAGGACGAATAAAAGAGTTGTCAAAAACATCTACGGTATTTGTAACCACACATAACCAAGTTCTTGGCTATGCTCTTAAGCCAAATAAGGTTCTCTTTACAAAACATGATTCAACTACTGATACCTACCACATTTATTCTGGAGAACTTCAAGAAGTCAACTTAACTAATCAAGATGGTTTGAACGAGCCCATAAAGGACACGATGATAGACTTGATGGAAGCAGGTCACACTGCCTATGCTAACAGGAAGGATTTTTATGAAAATCTTGGAAGTTGATAATAAACATGCTTACTTAATTCCTAAGGAAGGTACTCGCATATTAGTCAAAGATATAAATGAGGAAAACATTTTAGAAGTCACAAAGCAACTTATCGATAATCCGGAAGTTGAAATGGATGCTGTTCCGGAAGAAGAAGATTGTCCGAACCCTGCTGAACGTGTCATCTATGGGGAGCTACATAAACAAGTAACAGCCTTGCTCCTGAAAAGAGATACTTTGCTTTCGGGAATTGAGGCTAAGTTTGAAGAAGCGGAGAAGTTCTACAACCAAGCTGAACCATTTGAAGAATTAAATTGGGCTGAAACTGATGTAACAGAGTAGAAGCAATACATCTTTGCAGATTTTTAGCTATCGATCAAGTACTCAGAAACATGCTTCTGAATGCCCGCTTTATGGGGAAAAAGGGCGACCTCTGAAAGCGCTTTACCACCATAAAGCTCTCGCTATGCCGATTCGTGTCTGCGTTGGATTGCTTTCAGGGGTCGCAATCACTTTGCACGAACACGGTTACGCTCACTATTACCGATAAGGTGTCATCGGTAATGTAAGATGTGTGAATGTACGAACTAGTGGCTTGCTGCCACTGTTCTTCCATTCAGCCTTGGTGCCGGCTGATACCGCCACAAAAAAGCTAGCAGCTTTTCGCGCGCTTGTTGCATGTGGATTCTGCTTACGAAGAGCGTGGAACTACCGCGTCGCACTTGCAACGTGGGTTCCCAAAGCCTTAGGGATCGCATAGAGCAATCAGGCTGGGATAGTTCTTGGTATAGGCAATGGAATTGCTATGCGCTATCACTCTTTTTATTCGTTGTCGGTTAAGCCCGCAGACTCGCGTCAATACTGCAGGTGTTTGCTTGCCTGCTGTGCAGCACCCGAAGGCTCAAGCTCGGTGGTGCCCGTATTCGGTTCACCCTGTTTTGGTTGGTTGGCGAACAGCTACATCCTGCTTCCCTTGGTGCGACAAAATCACCGCCGTCTGACAACGCGCGTGCCGTCTTCGCACTAAGACACCCTGCAAGCCGCAGGTCGGTAGTACTTAGAGCTCTTTCTTTTCGCTCTTCATCACCAATTGCTCGGCGGTTCCCGCTGTCTTAGCCGCCATTGTAACCTGCGCTCCAAAATCTTCAATATGCTTGTCGGAATCGATAATAATCTGTGCAAAGTTGGGCGCTGTGCCTACTTCTTGCACTTGGTCGACCTTTTGGTTCTGTCGCCTTGCGCTTGCTGCTGCGTCTCTGTCCTTTGCCACTGTGTTCTCTCTTTATGCGCACCGCCGCTAAACTAGAGGCAATGGCACGAAACACGCGCCTCATCTGTCTTAACGGCAGATTAATCGGGTGTCACAAAGTGAGCGGAGTGAAACATTTCTTTGAAAAAGGTTTGACTCGCCGATAAATTCAACAATAGAAAAGAATTTTTGAATACCACTCCCGCAAAGCGTCATTTAGCGAGATAATTGTAAGAGCCCTGTCGGAAAAGGAAAACATGTGATCTGGACGATTCACAATTACAGCATCTACAGCGAAGAAACCAGTCTTAGTTTACTTAGTGCAGCTGAAGTCTATGCCTTGGCCTTTGGGTCTAGTCAAGATAAAGCTTTATTAGACCACGATCTTCCAGGTATTTCCTTTTCTAAATTTGAGGCTCGCGCTAAATTCTACGCGGTACTTCAAGATGAAGGACAAATCAAGATTGAAGTAGTTATCACTAAGGGTAAACGAAGCTGGCTGCTACCAATTGATGGATCCACCTTCCCTGATCAAGTTGTATTTGATAAAAAGTGGTACTTTTTCACTAGCTCGCACAATGAGATGCTAGAGCTAATGGATAAAGCAGGCATTTCCGCTTTTGGTCCAATCACCCTAACTGCATACTGTGATCTTATTCAGCTTTGCGAATCGTCGAGTCTAACCGAAATCAATACAAATGTTTTAACAGAACTACGCCAGCAGGTAGCAAGCAAGCCTCTTGCGTCGCCTGCTGGGCTACTTGCACATCTATATCCATACCAACATATTGGATACTCGTGGATAAAAACGATCTCGGAGCAGGCTAATGGTTGCCTGTTGGCCGATGAAATGGGTCTCGGAAAAACGCTACAGGTGATTGCTTTTCTCCTAGCAGAGCTAAACGAAGGTAAGGGACCGTCGCTTGTTGTTGCGCCTGTTTCTCTGCTTGAAAACTGGAAGCGCGAAATCAAACGTTTTGCCCCTAGCATTAATTGTTCAATTCATTCAGGCATGTATCGTACTGGTTTTTATGAGAAACTTCTATCTTACGATGTCGTTATAACCTCGTATGGCACGTGCGCTAACGATTTAGCAATGCTTTCTATGGTTACATGGGACGTTGTCGTTCTTGATGAAGCGCAAAATATCAAGAATCCCGAATCACAGCGTGCGCGGTCGGTGAAAGAACTGCCTCGTCGTTTTTCTTTGGCCGTATCAGGCACGCCGTTCGAAAACCATATGAGCGATGTTTGGTCATTGTTTGATTTTATCTTGCCAAAATTTTTAGGCGAATATCCAACTTTTCTTGAAATGTATCCTGATGACATTATTGGAGCAGCAGATCTAGAGCCGGTAATAACTCCATTCATTCTCCGTCGTCGAGTGTCTGAAGTTGCTAAAGACCTCCCGGATAGAGTTGATTCAACCCAATCAATTACAATGGAACCTATGGAAGTTGAGGGATACAACGCGCTACGGGATACAAGTGCAAAAGGCGAGATCGCACTTGAAGTCCTCCAGCGGTTACGTCTCTATTGCACTCACCCATTTATTTCTGATGAAGAAACATTTTCTAGCATTCAATCATCAGATCCTTTATTTAGACAAGTCGAAACTACGAGTGCTAAATATCGACGACTTGTCGAGCTTTTACAAGAAATCATCTCCCTAAGGGAGAAAGTGTTGCTTTTTACCTCATTTGTCCACATGTTTGACATTCTTGATATTGATCTGAGGAACAGATTTGGAGTTCCTGTTTATCAAATAGACGGAAGAACGCCTGCCGAAGATAGACAGTTGGTCGTCGATGAATTCTCGTTGGAGATTGGTCCTGCGATAATGATCCTGAACCCACAAGCTGCCGGAACTGGACTCAACATCACTGCCGCCAATCATGTCATTCACTACAATCTCGAGTGGAATCCCGCAAAGGAAGACCAAGCGTCTGCGCGAGCATATCGTCGAGGTCAAACTAGTACCGTCTTTGTCTATCGCCTGTATTACGTCTCAACAGTAGAAGAAATCATTCTTAATAAAATGAATGCTAAACGCGAGATGTCAGAGAACGCAATCATTGGAATAAAAGGAGATTATGAAGCTAACGATATAATTAATGCACTGCAAATGAATCCCATAAGGAGCATGCATCAATGAATAAGCAACCAAAAAGCATCTCAAAGGTGCTGAGCGTGAACGACACCGGAGAAAACGGCACGCACCAGGCCGGTATGCTAATTCCAAAAAATGGCGATGTTCTCTACTTCTTTCCAAGACTTGACGAAGAAGAAAAGAATCCTCGCGCTAAGATGACATTTATCGATATCGACGGTGAAAGTTGGCAGCTATCATTTATCCACTATAACAATAAACTTTTTGATGAGCATGGTACGCGTAATGAATACCGGCTTACAGGAATGACGAAATACTTCCGCAGACACGGATTGCGAGCAGGGGACACGGTTATTCTTAAGCGGAACGACACAAGCGGACTTCGGATTGAATATGCTTGCGTTAAAACCGACGAAGAGGGTATCTTGACAGATGAATCGGGTGTCCAGCACGTAAAACTATCTGCTGGTTCTGCTTGGCACGTCATCAATTATTAAGGAGTTTGATATGGCTCAAGAATCAATGACTCTGCCACCAGATCCAGCGCGTGTTATGGATGGTCTGAGAGACACGGGGTACGACTTTAACACCGCAATTGCAGATATTCTCGACAACTCAATTGCCGCTCAAGCGACAAAAATCAATATTACTATATCAATGAACCCTACCCAAGACATTGATGTTGCTATTCTAGACAATGGCATTGGAATGGATGACTTGGGTCTTCAAAATGCAATGAGATATGGCTCTGCCGTAAGAGCAGATAAAGGGAGCCTTGGAAAATTTGGGCTCGGTCTTAAAACAGCGTCGACCGCCTTCTGTAGGCGACTCTCAGTTGTTTCTCGAGACAACGAAGAAATGATTGCAAGAAAATACACATGGGACCTTGATGTTATCGCGCTTCAAAACGAATGGAAGCTGCTCATCGACGCTCCGTCAGATGAAGAGGTTGAACTTCTTGATGAAATTGCTGAGGGAACAGGCGGCACCTTAGTACTCTGGGAAAAGAATGACCGCGTTCTTCGTTCATATAAGAGAGAAGGCGATGCACGAAACGGTCTTAATAAAAAACTCAAGGAACTCCGCTTCCATTTGGCACTTGTGTTCGAACGATTTCTTGATCATGAGTATGACCACTGCGCTAATGTATCGATCGTTCTAAACGGCGAGGAAATTAGACCATGGGATCCATTCTGCAAAGCCGAAGAAGGAACCGATTGCTTGCTACAACAATTAGTCGACGTAACTATTGACGAAAACGCAGACAAAGAAGCTCAGCTTGCCATTCATGCATACGTCTTACCTCGTAATGAAGAGTTTTCAACGTCGAACGCTGCTAAAAGCGCCTCCTTGTCGAACGATCTTCAAGGCTTTTATATCTATCGTGAAGACCGCCTTATTCATTTCGGGGACTGGATGGGCATGTTTATACGTGAACCCCACTTTACTCTCCTACGCGTTGATCTTTCGTTTGACCACTTGCTTGATGTCGCATTTAATGTCGACATCAAGAAGTCGCGAATCCAACTCAGCGATGAGATCTATGAACATATTCTTAGTTCAATGTCTGCACCGCGCCGTGCCGCAAACGAACGTTATCGCGAAGGACGAAAAAAGAAAACAATTGAAGCCGGTGCAAATGCACATGCTTCTGCAGGAAAAAATATCGACGAAAAAGCTCCGTCAATTGAAGGCTCAAAAGTAACAGTTCTTGACAAAGATACCGGTGATGTTCAAGTTGAAAACAAAAACGGAACATTCAAGTCAAAAATTACCATCCATGCTTCCACCGAACCAGATGAATTGCGCATAGTTCCCGTTGAAAGCATCGATTACGACATGCTTTGGGAGCCTTGTCTCAGCAACAATAAGAAGTCTGTCTTAATAAACCAGAGCCATCCCTATTATCAAAAGATTTACGGCCCTGTACTTAACCACAACAATGTAATGGTTACTGGGATGGATGCTCTTCTCTGGGCTCTCGCTGAAGCGGAACTCTCAACTTTCAATGCGCAGACCCAAGACCAATATGAAGAAATGCGAATTCAGGTTTCACGTGCTTTAAAGAAACTTGTTGCAGATTTGCCTGAACCCGAATTCGATGAGGTCTAAAAGTGGCTGATCTTATCACGACCAACAGAATCAAAGAAAGGCTAGAGTCTGTTTACGGCATTCCCTTCAACGTCGTAACGGAACACGCTTCAACTGGTGTTTCATTACGTGTTTCATTAGCCTCCGGCTTTAATGATTACTTTACCCTCGTCTTTTTTGCATCGAATCGCATTCGTTTAAAAATATCACTTGAACCAGATGCTTATAGCCAGCCGCTGTTTCAGTCAATGGCAGCCGCAGATGCTGCAAGCAAAGTGTTGTTCATGAAGTACGCAAATGCCCTCACACAGGAGTCACGAAATGCGTCGTTTACTGTAAACGACGTTGATTTGTTTACACTTGATATAGCGGAGTGGCCGACACAATGGAGTTCAGCAAAATTGGAGGTAGAAATATTTCCAATTCCAGAGTGCAATACCGAATCAGACCTACTTACTTTTCTTCTACCTTGGGTTGAAGAAGTAGCTGGACTATTGTTTTCGCTTATAGATATTTCTGAAGACGTTTCCGGTGAGGGCGAGGGGTCGAAATTTTCTGTGACACAGACAAAATACGAAAGAAGTACAAAAAATAGAGCAGCGTGCTTGGCTCATTATGGTTACTGCTGCAAAATTTGCGGCATGAACTTTGAGGAGAAGTATGGCTCAATAGGTGCGAATTTCATTCATGTTCACCATATTGTTCCAGTATCACAAATAGGGGAAAACTATATCATGGACCCAATTAAGGATCTAATTCCCGTTTGTCCAAATTGCCACGCAATGCTTCATAAGAAGAATCCGCCGCTTTTTCCTAGTGAACTATATGAACTAATTAGCCATGATACTCACTTGCATGAAGAGTCAAGCTCTATGATTTTTCTTGAAACCAACTCTGCAACCTGTGACATAAGCGGAACAACAACGGAATTTCCAAATTGCTTATAAGCCTGTGTATCTGAAACGACAATTCGATATTCATCTGGATACCCCTGAAGTCGTGCGCATTCTCTCGGAGTAAGCTTGCGCGGATTGCGGCGTCCGTCTTGTCGTATCAGGATTTCCGATCCATCCTTGTAATATCTCGCGCTAAGCGTGCGCGTCGTTCCGTTGAGATCTGGCATGCCGAAGCCAAAACCGTTTCCTTTCTTGCGATGTTTTTCGGCGTAACCCTGAAGATAACTCCAAAGATCATCACTCAGGTTGTAGCAGGCCGCAACCTCATCTTCGAGAATATCTTGCAAAACTGGTGTCTTAGCAGGTCTTTTGATATCAAAGATAAACCCATCGATATTTGAATATCTCCTGCGATCAAATCCGACAATAATGATTCTTTCTCGGTGCTGCGGCACGAGCCCTTTGCCATCTAAAATCTCAGAGAAAACTTCATAATCAAGATCATCGAGAACCTTTTTGATAACACGCCATGTATTCCCTCGGTCGTGGCTTTTTAGGTTTTTTACGTTTTCGAGCATAAATGCTTTGGGGCGCTTCTCCTCAATAATGCGCGCAACATCAAAGAACAGTGTCCCCTGAGCTTTATCTAAAAAGCCAGTCGCACGACCCATACTTTTCTTTTTGGATACACCTGCGATTGAAAAGGGCTGACACGGAAAACCGGCAACAAGTATGTCATGGTCCGGAATATTTCGCGCATCAACAGCGGTTATATCGCCATCAGGTTCTATCCCAAAATTTTGCATATATTCAATCTTGCAGTATTTGTCCCATTCTGAAGAATAGACGCATTCGCCGCCAGCCCCAGCATATGCAAGGTGCATTCCTCCGATTCCGGCGAAAAGGTCAATGAATTTGAAACTATAATCTTTACTCTTATCTTGTTGAAAAGGAGGCTCGGTTTTAAGGTTGGCGATTGTGTTAACCACCAACTCCATTGGCGTAGTCTCTCCTGATTCCCACCTGCGAATCGTCCTATCACCATTGCGGCCTAGATGAATCAATTGAGCGAACTGTCGTTGCGTCAAAGCCAGTTCATCTCTCTTCTCTTTAATTATTCGCGCTGAGTTCATTAAAATCCTCTGGGTATTTAATAGGACATTATGTCCGATATTTGTCACAATTCACTATATCACTTACAGATCTCATTGCAGAGAAGGAACATTAATCTGCAGCTAAAGTGTTTTGTTATTCATTCCTGCGCGGGTGCCGTTCCTATCACGCTCTAAAATTTTGCAGGTTGTCCACATCGAACCCATGAGTGCGCCGTGGCGTTGCACTCGGAGTGTCCGTGTCACACGTCACGGTCGTGCTCACTTGGAGCGCAAAGAGGTCAATCGTTTGGTTGGGGCTTACGAAGAAAGACTATTGGCGAATCGGCAATAGTCCATTCTCAAAACCACTTTGACTAACAAATATCTCAAAGATCTAAGGCTATTCAGAATGTTGAAGTATTACACTACAATACGCTAAGGTAAATGACCCGACTTATTCCGGTCGACATACGGGATGGTGTGAGAGAGGATATCTCCGCTTGGACTTGGACCTACCTAAAAGCACCTTCCACTCGCTTGTGGAACCGAGCGTTTATGCAGTAAGCAGTCGGGCGAGCTCTCTTTTGCCCCTGAAGGGAATTGTTTGCTTGGTTTGAAGATCAACAATCTCACCTTCCCATTTTTCTTCATCATTCTCGTCAAAATTTTCTGTGCGCACAATGTGCTCAAACTCTACGGTTTCATCTTGCGGCAAGTCTTTGCGATAAAACGAGTACTTAAGCTGAGCAAGCGTGGCTTGAAGAGCGTCGGTAAGCGTTGCTCCTTTTTCAAGTTCATGCAAGCCTACCAACCCGGCCTCGATGTTGTAGAGCTTGCCGTGAGCTAGGTAGGTGGTGCGTATACGCTGCTGACGCTTCTTTTCTGCAAAATGAATACCGAAGACCGCAACCAATACCACCGTCCACCACACAATAGCAATGACCAAGTCAAACGGGTTGTCAATAACGTTGAATCCCAGGTAGTACCACAGCCACAGGAAGAAGATTGCGGCAACCGTAAGCGCAGCTAAGATAATCCAGTTGCTCTTCTTCATGTTAGGCCTCTTTGCCTAGTGCCGCTACAAGAGTTGCTGCAGGAACTGTAGCCGAAGACGCTTCATCTTCAATGCCTAATATCTTGTCTTCGAACTTCTTGAGCTTGCGGGTAAAGGTTATGCGGCGAGCAAGGACTCCTGCACTGTAGAGCATCGTGATGATGATACCCAGGATGATCCAGTAATGAACCCAGCACACTGCCTTGTCGTAGCTAGCAAGGGGCGTCTCGTTGTCGGCGATGGCTTGCTCATTCGGTCCTGCAACAGGAGTCTGGGCGGGTTCGATAGCCGTTTCGGCCACACCTGGTAAATCGGCGACCACCGGAGTCAAGGGGTCATTCTGAGTAAGCGTATCAAGTGTAGGCAGCGGGGTGGGGGTTTGTTCGGTTATGGTTGCATCAGGTGTGGTTGGCGTGGGGGCCACGGGGATTGGAGCTGTAATGGTAAACACGCCTGGTACGAAGCTAACGGTATAGTTCTCGTTGTTGAAAATGAGGTCAGTGATACTAATGGGGTACTCGCCTGCCGTTTCACCAGGTTCGCGGTACACAGTGAAGGAACCATCGAATTTTTCAGAGCCTAGCATGCCTACAACGGTTGCAGTCAGGTTCGGCTCGGGTTCTCCCGCCACTTTTCCATTATCATTTGCGCGAATGGTAAGGGGAAGGGGATTGATCTTGGCCTGCACTGGCTCGGATTTCCAGGTTTCGTTTCCCCGCGTAACAACGGCGGTTACTTCGGTGGACTCGGCCACGTTGATAAAGGAGTTCGTCTCAAGCTTTGTGCCTTGCGCCCAGTACTCGACGGTGTCGGTGGGTAAGAGGTTGCCAGTCAGTTGCACGCGGTGGGCATCGCCATCGTAGGGTACCTCAAAACCTTCTAGAGAAAGACTAGAGAAAGAGGCAGTCCATTGAGCGTAGAGCGTGCTGCCCCCAGGAACAAGGGTGTAGGGGTCTGCGGGGTTGTAGGTATCGCCCGTGCCATCGACCTTGGTATTCCAGCCTGTGAACATGTAGCCATCTTTAGAAAAGCCGTTCGCCGCAACGGTGACTTCATTGTTTGCTAAGCCCTTAGTAGGGGCGGTCGTGCCAGAGGTAGCCGCGTTGCCGTCGTAATACAGCACGCTCGGATCGGGGGCATGGTAGTCGGCGGCATAGTAGAAGGTAATGACGTTTCGAGAGACATCTGCGGCAATAGAGAGCGTAATTTCAGAATCTCCGACAACGTGATATCCATTGAGGGGAAGGGCTGTTTCAGTAACGTATGACCCGAAAACGTTAGAGTCTACAGGTTTGGGGGCATGAAGAACGCGGTTAGTTCCCTCTTCAAGGTAGTTCACTGTATAAGACAAATCGGAGCGCTTGGAGAAGTAAAGCTTCAGAACAAGAGAGCCGTCAGGTGCAACAAGACCGTTGATAATTGTTGTAGAGGAGCTGTCAGAATAGTTGTCGCCCTCGTAGTTGTAGCCTTCAATGGTCTTATCCGCTTCAGTTGCCCAGACTGATGATTTTGTAGGAGCGAAGCGAGACGAATCGTCAATGAGCAGTTGAGAGTTCACGTCATAGCGCTGCACGTGGTAGACGGTGTTGCCCTCCGGAATCCACTGAGCATAGAGCGTCGTATCGCCCGTGATAGTAAAGTTTTCATTGCTTTCATAGAACGTGCCGGTTCCTTTTTTTTCGGTATTCCAGCCGGTAAACGTATAACCGTTACGCGAGGGAGTTTTTGAGGAAACCTGGGCAGTATCTCCGCTTGCATACTGCTGTCCATCAGGCATATTAGACCATGAGCCTGCGGGTGCATTGGCATCATAAGACAGCCTGACTAACGATTTGTTCAACAAGACGCCGTCAACGTGCCAATTACCCTCGTTCTTAATAACATACCATAGAACATATTGAGTAGTAGGGTCATACGTTTTGTGCTTTGCTGAGAGTGCTTGAGTAATCTCTTCATCTGAGGGTTTGTTGAGCAGGCGGTCGTCTACGCCTTTAGTCGAATCGGTGTAAAATGCAGCGGTTTCAAGGGCATTTTCAATGACAATAGGTCCATAGTAGGCAGCATCGGGATGAGATTGTGGTTCGGTGGGTACGCCTTCAGCTGAATAGATATAGAATTGCGCGTTTACATTAGTTCTCGCCCAAATAGCGTGTAGTTTGACGTTGCTTTGGGGGACGGTGTATTCAGCCCCCGCGGGATACACCACATTTGTGTATGAGGGAGCGCTCGCTGCGTTAGCGTTATAGTAGGTGCTCCAGCCGACGAATACGCCGTTTGAACAGGTCAATAAGTCTGGCTCGGGTAAGGTGATGGTTTCTCCAGCCATCACCTCTTGCGAAGCGGGAACGGTCCCTGTTACGTCATACGTGCCTTGCGTGGTGCCGTCATTGAAATTGATCTTATTCATGCCGTAGCTTACTGTTACCTTGGAGGCGTTTTCAACGGTGATGTAGAAGTATTCAGTTTTGGTGGTCGCGCCAGACGGGTACTCGTAGCAAACAACGGCTGTGCCTGCTTCGTCTGCAGAAGCGATGCGAGCGCTATCGGGTGATTCTTGTGTGAGATCGATGTAGGCATCGCCTTCAACGATGCTCCAGGACGATGAGGGTGTCTTCCACGGAGAAGAGGTGAGCAACATCGTACTGTTTGTCAGCATGCGATAGGGGTTGCTGATGCTGTTCGCGCCACCGTCTGCATTGCTGTTTATTACCGATCCGCCCACGACATAAATGGTGAAGTGATCCACGTCAAAACTTTGCATCGTTGTATCAGTTTGACGAGCCTTGACGGTTTCTACGAGAGAGGCGTCATCGGACACGCGAAATATTCCAATTTCATCACCCGTAACATTGGTATTGAAGAAGCAGACGTTTACTTCACCGTCTGGCTGAATATCGTTACCATCCTTGTCGCGCAGAGTTACGTCGATTGCGGTCGCATCTTGCAACTGCTCGCCTTGCTCGTTTATTCGTTGCGCAACGGCCTCAATAACGTCATCGCGGTTTACTGAAGTAGCGTTAACGGTGGTGCCTTCGGGCAGCACGCCTTCTGCGGCTGTTACCTTGACCAAGACGCTGTCGACGGACGAATAGCCTTCGAAAGCGGGATTGCTTACGTCGGCGATTACGTCAACATCACTTTCAAACTCGGGAGTTGCGGAAGGAGTTTCAATTTCAGAGGTGGGGGTGTCGAGCTTTTGTGGCTCAGCCGCAAGGGCGGTAGTGTCGAACTCGTCATTGGCTACGACGTGATAAGCATCCGTTTCGTTGGCATCTAGTACTAATTCGGGATTGTCGGGGAGAACCTTTTCCTCCGCAGTTTCACTTGCCGCGCCATAGGCCGAGGTGCTTATACCCGAAAGGACAAGGGTTGCCGACAAAAATACAGCAAGTAGTTTCTTGCTCGGCATAAGCTTTGTAGTGGAAGATGTTTGAAATCTACTCATACGTATCACCTGCTTGTTGGGTTGACACTATCAGTGTCGACAACAGTTTTTCGCAGCTTATACGTAAGCAGATATGCTCAAAATTCGCTTCTGGTCCGTTCGTTACATAACCGAATCATTCCGAACTCATAGAATTATACCTGACATGGTCAGCGATAGTTGGTAGTACTCCAAGATCCATCAAAAAAGGTCAGGAAGTCTGACCTTTTATTCTGCTCGTTTCTCATCACATTTTGCTACCTAGATCTCTAAACTCCCCCTGATCAAGGGACTGTTGGCGCATCGCGTCGCGATGCGAGATTTCATCATAGGATTTTCTTCGACACAGCGGACATGAGCAATGGATTTTGCCTTTGGAAAGTCTTCCAGGTTGGTTGTTCGTCCAGGCTTCGACGCACTGATCTCCACCCAAGCGCTTCAATAAACCTAGTTTCTTTTTGATCGTGCGCCTTCTTTGCTCACGAAAATACCCGCGACTTCTTTTCACGTTAATCAACTCCTCGACTGTTTTGCAGCCTGTAAGGAGTGTCGAGAAAAGAAACTCCTTACAGGCTGACCATCTTGTCGAGGTAAAACAATTTGAGTGTGCGCATAGTCCTGCCTTACATGAAATTTTAGATTGAGCACAATAGTAGGACTCTGCTGCACGTTTTTCAAGGAGCATGATTTGGCTGTACTTTGCCCACTTTTTCAAAAATCCAGAAGGTATTAGTGTATTGATCGAGATCGATTGGGCGGTTGACCTCAATAAAGGCATTGACTCCGTTTGATTGTGCTTAGTTCTATTTGTTACAATGGCACTAATTATTACGTGAACGAAGGACAGCATGTGACAACTACTCAGCGCTCCTTCAACGGTTCTCTCGGTCGAGGTATCCTCTATTTCGCAATCGTTCTGATGGCGGCACTTGTCATGCTGGTGGCGCTTCCGCGTCCTGCGTATGCGGCGCAAACTGTCACTATGAAAGATGGGCAAAGGTACGACGTAGGCACCTTTAAGACGGCAACGTGGCTCACATGTGATGCAGGTGGCACGTATTATGTGGCGGGTTCGACTACAGATACAATGCTTGTCATCAAAGTTCCCCAAGGGCAAACGGCAACTATTATATTCGCTACCACCACACTTGCCCCGCAGGGCGATGCCCCTGGTGCTGCTTGGGTTGACAAGGCGGCGATCACCGTTGAAGATACGGGTGGAACGGTGCGTTTGGTCTCGGAGTCGGCTCAAACGTCGCAGTTTGTCGCGCAGGGAGATATTCCAGCAATTTGCAAAAACGGAACATCTACCAAACTCATTTTTGAGACAGAAAATCCCGCAAGCCCCGGTACATTTATTGCCCGCGCGGCAGAGAAAGCCTATCGCACAACGGCAATTGGATGCGATGGCTCGTGGAATACTGTCTTGCGCGCTCGTACTACGGGCAATATGGAATTCAAAAGCGGCAATATCGAAGCATATGGATCCAAGGGCACTACGGGTGGCCCTGGTATTGGTGCTGATTGCAACAGCAATGTCGACGGTTTGCTATTCTCAGGAGCCAACGTGAAAGCGGTGGCGGGAGACACGACGGCTGCCGCAATTGGTACTGCGTCAGCAATGATTCCGCCGCTGGTCCCCATGAGCGATCGTTGGTTTCACGGCTGCTCTACCGCCAACATAACTATTACTGGTGGTTATGTTGAGGCCACGCATGATAAAAAGCCGTCTGGCACCCTGGGTGATGGCGGCGGTGCCGGTATTGGTGGCGGCGCGGGCATTGGTGCGAGAAACATTACTATATCGGGAGGCACCGTGGTAGCTGAGGGAGGCTATCAGGCTGCAGGTATTGGTGGTGGACAACACGGCGATGGCATGAACATCAAAATTCTCGGAGGCGTCGTTACCGCAGCAGGTGGAGGATCGGGCATTGGTGGTGGCGAGGCTGATGGCGATATGGAAAGCTACGATCCTGGTCCGTGGGCAAGCGCGCTGTCTGTTGATGCGTCGGCTGATTACGTCTTCGGAAATGCATCGGTATACATTAGTGGCGGAGAAGTTCGTGCAAGCGTGTTAAACAATCCAAATGGTAGCTCCACAAGGGGTGTTGGTATAGGCAGTTGGAAGCGTGATGGCAACTCGGGTGAGGTAGTAATAACGGGCGGAAAAGTTTTTGCAACGGGCAGCGGTGATAGTTCTGGCATCGGATGCGCATCGGGATATTACACAAAAGGTGGCTTGAAGCGCATAGCCATTTCTGGGGGCTTTGTTGAAGCAAAGGGTGGAGAAAAGGGTGTGGGCATTGGCTCAAACGCGAGCTTATCCACTGCTGGCGTTCAAGAGATTTCGATCACAGGGGGTACAGTCATCGCCCAAGGAGGAAACGCATCAAGTTACGATTTTGGCGGTGTAGCAAGTAAAGGCGGTAAGTCCGCGTTCTATATCAGCGGCGGAAACGTTAAGGCAGCGAAAGGCGTGCAAGGGCAGCCTTTGCGCAACAAGGGCGGAGCCGAGGTCTACCCAAACAAGATTATGCTCGAAAACTATGGCGCAAGCCTCAACGATCGCCCGTTTGCTTCTGTGGCAAAGCTTGAAGTTGAGGGGGGCTATGACTACGGCGTAAACAACATGCAACTCTTTGATTCCGCCGAGAGATTATGGGTGTGGCTTCCTGCCGATAAATCGGTGCTTTCGACAGCACTCGACAGGTCGTATTTGCTCAGCAAAGACGTGAGATTGTTCTCTGGTCCAACGACGGCAAAGGCGGGAGGCACGCTGTTCCCGTGCGTAAAAGCTACGCTTGTTGTGGGAGGCGTGGGTAAAAACGGATCGGCTCTTTTGAGGCAGGGTTTATCTGAAGCCTTCGAGGTTAAGCATGCAACACGAGTGGGCCAAACGCTTTTGGGCTATTCGAGTGACTTGGCGGGTTCTTCAATGGTAATCAATGCTGATGGTTCGCTGATTGCAAATGTCGAAGGAATAACTGATAGCGAAAAACGTTTTATTGGTACTACACAGGCGACTTTCGAAAACGATCTCCGTTTGTATGCGCAGTGGCAGGCCAGCAACTACACGATGCGATTCGACAAAAACGCTCCTTTGACAGCAAGTCATGAGGTTGCGGGATCTGTTGCTGATCAGCTCCTCTCGCACGATGTCGCAGCAAATCTTTCGCGAAATAATTACTCGCTGGTCGGCTGGACATTTATGGGATGGAACACAAAGGCTGATGGAAGTGGTACGGCATATGCCGACCAAGCATCGGTCTTGAATCTGACTGACGAAGACGGCGCAATAATTGTGCTGTATGCGCAATGGCAAGCACAATCCTACAAGGTGACGTTCGAAAGTGGCGAGTCTGCCGCAGTAGGCAGCATGAGTGACCACACCTTATTCTATGACACTCCTTCGAAGCTTCCGGCAAATGCATTTTCTTTTGCGGGGAACGTCTTTATGGGGTGGAGCAAAGGGTCGTTGGGTAATTTTTACAACGATGAGGCTACCGTAACGAACCTTGGCGCCTTGAAAACGGACGGGACGCCAGAAAACGTAACATTAACAGCGCAGTGGGTTTCGGCTGGTAATGTAAGAGTGACGGTAACGCTTAACGAGGAGCCAGTTGATGGCGTTGCCGATAGCCTCGTTCTTGTTCGCGATGGTACAGAATTCAGCGGATTTACAGGCAAAAACGGCACCTATGATATTGCAGGAATGGCAAGTGGCACCTACGACGTTCGACTCAATGGCTGGCTTGATGCGGCACAGAAAGTTGAGGTCTCACCCCAGGGAACAGGCGTTGTATTTTTGCAGTATGCGAGCGTTGGAGTTTCGGGAGAGAATGCTACTCCCTTTATTGTTGATCCGACAAGCGGTAGGCACGTGGAAAAAGTTGAAAAAGTGCCTCTTGGCAGCGAGCTGGAGATTGGCCTCGATACCTTATCTGAGGGATATCATTTCCAAAAGTGGACCGCATGTGGCGTTGAGCCTGCGTGGTCGGCGGGAACAACGGCACCGCAGCAAACTATAACGCTGGCGGGTCAGGTGATTCTTGAGGCGCATGGCGTTGCGAATCGCTATCAGGTTGTCTTTGATGCCAATTGCACTGATGCAACAGGCACACCTGCCATCCAAGAGATGGTGTATAACGAAGCCCAGAAACTGCTTGCTAATCCGTATTCGCGTGAGGGGTATGAGTTTGCCGGTTGGACATTGAGCGAAGCTTGGACGGGTAAGCTCTATGCCAACGAAGAGCAGGTGCTCAATCTTACTGCGCGGGAGGGAAGCAAGGTTGTTCTGTATGCGCAATGGGTGCCGCACGGTTACTTCCTTAACTTTGAGCCCAATGGAGCTTCTGGTTTGATGCTGGATCAAAAAGTATTTTTTGGCAATGCCTCAACGCTCAGTCCCTTGGAATATGAATGGGAAAATTGGCACTTTACTGGCTGGAACACCAAGCCAGATGGTAGTGGTGATGAGTATGCTGATGAGCAAGAAATACGGGACCTTGCAGTTGAGGAAGGCGCATCGGTTTCGTTCTACGCGCAATGGGAGCATGACACATTTTTTGTCACGATGGATCCCAACGGAGCAAGTGGTGCTCCACAGACTCTTGAAGTATGGACACACTCAGGGTTTTGCGTGCCGCTCTGTGATTTCGTGTGGCCAGGCTATACCTTTGAAGGCTGGAATACAGCACGCGACGGCAGTGGTCTAGCCTACGCGCCAGGAAGTTCACTGGACTCGTTCGGTGTTGTTGGGGCTTCAAGTTTGACGGAGCAAGCTGTTGCGGCGACAAGTGCGGGGGAGGCATTGGTTTTGTATGCGCAGTGGAAGGCTGAGGTTCCGCCCGAGCCCGAGCCCGTGCCTGTACCCGTACCCATACAGCCTGGTGCCGACAACGGCCCAACGCCAAAGAACCTCATGCCAACGGGTGACACTTTGGGATTGTGGCTGTTTGTTCTTGCGTGTGCAATTGCGGTGAGCACGGTAGTTCTTGTCCGTGGCGGCATGACGCGCCGGCGTTAATCTGTATAGTACGTTGGTCTGGGCTGGTATCCGAAAGAGCGTTTCTCGCGTAGAATAATCGTTCTGATACACCGAGCCCAGAAAGTTAAGGTATGGAATCCGTAACTAAGCAAGAGCAAGAAAATGCGCCCAGTGTTGTTGGGCGATTCTTTCTCAAACGGTTGCTGTTGATTCCCCTTGGGCTCGTTGCGCTTGTAGCAACGCTTTATGCGCAGCAAAATCCTGACTGGACTGAGCATGTGTATAGCCTGTCGGTTTATCCCGTAGTGTCAACCGGAGTTGGGTTTTTACCATCGCTGGTGGGCTTCTCGGTAGCCGAGTGGGTTGGGGCTTTGTTTTTGCTGTTTTGCTTGGGATATGTGGTGTATTACATTCGCAAAATCGTTGTGAGCAAAGGCGAGCGTGGAATGGTTGCCTATCGCGGGGTTGCTGGAATGATTGCGATTGCCTGCTCTGTGTACTTTTGTTTTACGCTTTTATGCGGACTGAATTACTATCGGTTTACCTTTACGCAATACACGGGATACGAGGTGGAACAGTCCAGTGTCGAGGATTTGGATCAGCTTTGTGCAACGCTTGCTGATGATCTTGGGCAGGCAAGAGAGCAACTGGGAGAAAGCACTGATCTGTTTGCTTTTGACTCGGGGGATTTTGATGCCTGCGCGCAGCAATCAGTGATGGCAATCCAAATGTTGGCTGAGCAATATCCCGTACTGGAAAGACCGCTCTATTCTGAGCCGAAGCCCGTGATTGCCTCTGAGTTGATGTCGTATGCGGGTATTGCCGGGGTGTTTTTCCCGTTCACATGCGAATCGAATATCAACGTCGATGTGCCCATGTTTACGCTGCCTTCGACCATGGCGCACGAGTTGGCGCACCAGTGCGGATTTATGCGTGAAGACGAAGCGAATTTCATAGCGTATCTTGCGTGCATGCAGACCGATGATCCCCTCATGCACTACAGCGGGCTTTATCTGGCGTTCAGTCATTCCATCTCGGCCCTCAAAAAGGTTGATCCTGAATTGGCTTCGGAAATCTTGACGGGCTTGTCACCTGCAGTTCAAAGCGATAGGGAGCGCTACCGACAGCACCTTGCGCAGTACGAAGGTGTGATTTCTGATGTCTCTACGTCCGTCAATGATACATATCTAAAGGCGAACAATCAGACAGATGGCGTTGGAGGATATGGCAGGATGGTTGATTTGTTGCTAGCGGAGCAGAGTGCAGCCGCTGATTTGATCCTATGACGGTGAGCCGAATGTGGCCGCAGACCTCCGTCGTGTGTGCGATACTATACCGAACAAATGTTTCTGGTAGTTGATTGACGATGGATTGAGGTGAGTTTGGATGGCGGAAGATCGCGCGTATGTTTGCATTGACCTCAAGAGTTTCTACGCGAGCGTCGAATGCGTCGACCGCGGGCTCGATC
>JAVWLC010000003.1:0-5950 GCA_036638175.1 Raoultibacter sp.
TCTCCAAGAACCCCTAGCAAACGCGCAAGGCGGTCAGGACCGAACAGCTCCATCTCACTCGTCAGTTCGCGGCGGGTTGCTTCGCTCACTTCAATAGCGGTATCGGTACCCGAGAGGGTAAGGATATACATGTTGCGAATATGCTCAGCTAGATCGCGCGTGAACTGCGCAAGATCAGCGCCAGTTTCAATGTAGCTTGCCGTCCAGGTGAAGCACTGGGCGATATCGCGGGATCCAATGGCGCGAACAATTTCAGCCATATCATTGGTATCAAGAGAGCCCAACAAACGCTCAGCAGTCTGAAGCGTGACTTTTCCTTCGCCAAACGCAATGAGCTGCTCAAGCGAGGTCAGAGCGTTACGCATGCCACCTTCGGCACGATACGCAATGAGATCGAGGGCATCACCTTCGAATTCAACATCTTCCGCAACGCAGATCGCGCCAAGACGCGAAACGATTGCCTCAGAGGAAATGCGGCGGAAATCAAAACGCTGGCAACGCGAATGAATAGTCTCGGGGACCTTCTGCGGATCGGTGGTGCAGAGAATGAACACAACGTGCGACGGAGGCTCTTCAAGCGTCTTGAGCAGCGCATTGAACGCTGCGGTTGAAAGCATGTGAACCTCGTCGATGATGTACACCTTGGAGCGACCGCGTGTTGGCGCAAACTGAACGCGTCCGATAATCTCTTCGCGGACGTTTTCGACACCCGTGCGACTTGCCGCGTCGAGCTCGTATACGTCAGGGTGTGTGCCATTCGCAATCTCGGTGCAGTTTGTGCACGTGCCATCAGGCTCAGCCGTTGGACCTTTTTCGCACAGGAGCGCTTTAGCAAGCAAGCGCGCCGTGGTGGTTTTACCCGTACCGCGTGGGCCCGTAAACAAATAGGCGTGGCTGACTTTGTCCTGCTCAATCGAATTCTTGATTGTTCTCTCAATGTGCTCTTGTCCCACGACATCTTCAAAGATTTGGGGGCGGTATTTTCTGTAGAGTGCTTCAGCCATGCTATCGCCTACTCCTGCTCAGATTTTTTCTTGCCAAACTTCGCCTTCAGTACGCCGCCAATAGCGGGGATCAACGAAACAACGATGATAGCCACAATGACAAGCTCAAAATGCTCCTGCACAACAGGAATGCCGCCAAAGAAGAATCCGAGCAGCACAAATACCGTCGACCAAACAAGAGCACCAAGTATGTTAAAGATAATGAACTTCTTATAGTGCATGCGCCCTAGACCTGCGAAAAAGGGCACGAAGGTGCGAATAAACGGGAAGAATCGACCAAGGAAAATGGCGACAGGACCATATTTATCAAGCAGCGCCTCGGTTTTCTCAATACGTTCGGGCGTCATTGACTTAACTTTACCCGAATCAATGATGCGTCGACCGAATTCACGACCAATCCAATAGTTGCACTGATCGCCAAGAATCGCCGCAACCCATACGACGGGCAACAGGATGAAAAGGTTGAGCCCTCCCCCGTCTGCTGCGAAAAACCCAGCCGTGAAGAGCAGTGAGTCTCCTGGCAAGAAGGGCATGATAACCACGCCAGTCTCGATAAACACAATGAGGAATATCGGCACATAAGCACCGATAGGGCCAAGGTTCGCAATCCAGTCCACAATGAAGGCGCGAGGATCTTGAAGGAGTTCGATAAAGAATTGGATGATTTCCATTGATGCCTAACCACTCAGCATGCCGACGAAATGAAAAGTATCCCGAATAGGCAAGGGCGCTCGTCAGCGGTCCCTTATGGCTGCTTCCTTCCGGACCTGACCAGGTTCGAAACGTGGCGCCGCCCTAGCCCATTCGAGATACTCGATTCTAGAACCAGTTCAGTATAGACGAACCCTTGATCGCGCTCACCCAATGAGTCATGAAGTAACCGAATTTCCACAGACCAAGCTTTACGATTATTTGGCAGGTGCTTTCTTCTGAGGGTTTTTCGGCGCGTAATCCTTCATGCCTTCAATCGCTCCGCCAGCCACCGCCCAAAAGTACACGCTTGCCACACTGCAATACGGCGAATAGCGACGGCGATACTTTTCAAACAGGTCGCGCGGGATTTTGCGATGGTGGTGCACCATGCGCATGCCCTTGTGGATACCAAGATCTCCAAAACTCAAGACATCTTTGCGCTCCAGCGAGAAAATCATGAGCATCTCTGCTGTCCAAACACCTATGCCGTCAAGGGCAACCAGTTCTCGACACACTTCTTCGTCAGTTTTTTCGCGCAGAGCCTCAAGATCAAGCGCACCACGTGCCACCTTTTCGCCAGCATTTTGAATATACCGTGCCTTATTGAAGGTCATGCCAAATTGTTGCAACTCATCAATAGAGGCCGAAGCTATGCTCTCGGGCGTGATAGCACCAAGCCCAGCAATCATACGCGTCCAAACAGTATGAGCCGCCTTGCCAGAAATCTGCTGACTCACAATGGAATCGATAAGCGATTCAAACACATCGGTATGGACCTCGCGCTCAACAAAGCCAATGGTTTCGATAGCCTCAGCGAGGCGCTTGTCCTTGGATTTAAGATAGGCAAGTTCCTCATCGCCATATTCAAGAAAATGCTTGCTCATACAAAACTCCTCGTTGCACCGATTACCCGATGGGCACTATCTTACAGCGCGACGAGCGTATTGTGTGGCTCGAATCAGCCTTTGCCACCTGTCGCCGTCGTGCAGGAGGTTCGGGGTGACGGCGACAGGTAGCTCGGTTAGGCTTGGCCCGATTGGGCGGGTGGTTGTTTTTGGGCGGCATTCTTCTTTGCCAAAAGTGGCATGCTGATTGCTTCTGCGGGGCAAGCGTCCATGCAAGCACGGCAGCGGGTGCACTCGTTCATCTTGGCAACTGATATCTCAGGGTGGCGCGGGTCGATTTCTTCCTCGCATACCTTTCCGCAGATGCCGCATGCTCGACCTTGCGAAGTCTCGATGCACTTTGCGTCATCGATGGTTGGCTTGAACGTACGGTTTGCCTTGCCGATGATCGACATGAACGCACTCAAGGGGCAGAGTTTATGGCACCATTTCTTGAACAGCACCACCTCAGCAATAAGGATGAGGGGAACAACAATGAGCGAAAGTGTGACATCGCCATTCGAAAAGAGCCTGATCAAAAGCAGTATGGTGGCAAACGTCAACCCAATGGGACACACGAGACAGAACACGGGGAAGCCAAAGATAGCTGCCGAGAGGAGCGATCCTCCCAAGATGAAGTGACGCGAATCAACGGCGCCTCGCTTCTCGGCACAGCTTGAGCAATTTGACGAGCAACCCCCGAGTGCCTTCTTCTCTTCGGCAGTTAACGCGGCGGCTGTAGGATTTGATTCATCATCGGAATCTTCATCCTGCTCAGCAGCCGATTTTTTCACCACCTTCTGCTGCGGAGTCTTTTTCTTAAACAGATTCCGCAATCTGCCAACAAGGGGCACGGGACAAAACCACGCGCAAAACGCGCGACCGAGCACAATAATGAACAGCACCGCGAAGATGAGCGAAATGACCGCTTGGGGCACCATCATCTTGGTGGCAAGCATGGTGCCAAGCGCACCGAGCGGACACAGCAACGAAATCTCTGACCAGCCAATGGCAGACAAAGCTCCAATACCAGCATGCGTCATGAAGCCAAGTGTGATGATGACAATAACCGCAACAACGGTAACAACACGCAGGGTTTTTGTATGTTTCTTCATGCTGCCTACCCCCTTTCCCCGACAGTTTCAAGCGGGCGAACCACAATGGCACGTTCGGTGGCGCCCGTCGACAACGACGCATTCTTCAGCGAAACACAAACGCTTTCACATGCGCCGCAACCGTTACATTTGTCGTTAACAACATAGGGGCGGTTGTCAGCATCAAGCTCCATCGCCTCACAGATACAAGCGTCGTAGCAGAAGCGGCAGCCGATCAGCTTATAAGCAAGGCACTCGCTTTGGTTGAGTACGGCCAGACCGATGATGGTATTTTCTGGCGTGGCACCAGCGGGTAATTCGAGTGCCTTGGTTGGGCAAACCTGCGCACACAGCGGCACTCCCCCGTTTTCCTCTTCGCACCAATCACAATAATTGTTCGAAAAGTCAAACGTAGGGGTCCGCATATTGACGACACCCGTTTCAATGTGAGCTGGAGCGATAACATGGCGTGGGCAAATTTCGTAGCACTTCTCACAGCGAATGCAGGCCGAAATGACGCGGTCTTCATCCTGCCCCCCAGGAGGTCGAATGATGGGAGTTGTGCCGACAAACTTCAATCCGCCCATGCCGAGCAGCACCACCGCACCTCCTATGCCAAGCGCAAACGTCCTGCGCGACATGCCCGCATAGGTTTTTCGCTGACCGCTGGGGTTGTTTGACGGAGCACCAGCCGTCGAGGGTTCACTGGTTGTGTCCTCTGAGGGATCACCGGCCACATCCCTCGGTTTGGTGGTGGATGTATCTGACATGTTGCTCTCGCCTTCTTCTATCAGTAAATTCAGGGGAGATGGGGCTCGCTTGCGAGGGGGTGGGGGTTCGTTGGCTTTACAAGCCCCATCTTCCATGGATTTATCTTTGAGTAAAACTGCTGGTCCCGCCCGCGAAAGCGGGACCAGCTTGGATCGTGCATCCAAATGTTTCACGTGAAACATTTGTTCGCTTTTTTGCTCTAGTAAAAAACAAACACGCTAAATCCGAGAACGTAAATAATCATGCGGAAACACAGAGCGCCGCCCATTGCGCACACGAGCGCGATCACGCTGTACGGCAAAATTACTTTCTCCTTGCCGTCAGCCGCTGCTTTCTTTGCAAGGAATGCCAACACGATCGGCACCAGCAAACCAACAACGACAACACCGAGCCAGAAGAGCAATGCCTGATCACCGGCAACAACACCAGAAAGTGCTGCAGTCGGATCTTCCATTGCCTTGGTTGGCATGGTCGGATCAAAGTAGTTGCCTACTTCGGTATAAGCGCTTGAAGCCATCATGAAGAAGCCGACATAGATCGCAGTTACAACCGCCTGCACAATGCCTGCGATCAATGCAACCTTGGCCAACAAAGCACGACAGGTGTCGGCACCCTTGGCGGCCTCGGCAATTGCCATGACGGCAAGTGCTCCGAAAAAGCCTGCGTTTGCCAGGTAGTACAGCCACAGAAGCGGCGTATCCCAAACAGGGCGAGCAGCCATGTTGTAGCTATGGCTCATGACGATAACCAGCACAACCGAAACGATAATTGCGACAACACAAAGCCACTCGGGCAATTCCTCGTGGCGGCGCATCATAAAGAAGTACACCACAAGCACAATGCCGAACACCACAATAGCAATGAGCTCTTGGGTGATACCCGAGGTCAGGTGTCCGAAGCCATTAAAGATGCGCTCCCAATGCTGCAGGTGCAGAAACGAACCAATGCCACCAATAGCAAGCGAAACAAGCGAAACAATTAAGCACGGCAGCTGTGCTTTTGCGCCCTTGTTCATGAGAGCAAGCGTGCCTTGTACGGCAAAGATGCCAGCAGAAAGACAAACGAACAGGGTGAAGATCATAAGTTCCCATTGCAGTTCCATAACCTACCCCCTCCACTTGCGATCGCGTCTGTCGCCGTAGCCTTGGCGCAGCAGGTACATAATCTGCGGCTTGTTGCCTACGTCGGTCAAATAATGGACGTCAGTTTCGGCGTTATAGGGCTCGACATAATCTTTGAGCGTAGCGCGGGTCATGATCATCTCGTCGTACTGACATCCGAGATCATCGGGATGCGCAGGTCCTTCGAACGAATCAATCCCCTGCTCAACATCACCAAAGAAGCGCGCACGGCTGCCGCATTGGCTAACGCACTGGGGCAATTCGCCTTGAGCAATCTTTTGCTCGCAAAGCGTGCACTTCTCTACTACCTTCTCTTCTTCATTAAGGTAGCGAACGTTGTAAGGACAACTCATAGCGCAGAACTGACAGCCAATGCATTTGGA
>JAVWLC010000003.1:5960-7191 GCA_036638175.1 Raoultibacter sp.
GCCCGTCGGACATACCTTCACGCACTCGGGGTCGGCACAGTGCTGGCACTGCACCGGCAAGAAGTACATCTCGACATCGGGATATTGACCAGAACCACCTTCGGTCAAGTTCGGCCCGATACGGAGCGTCTTGATCCAGAACGATCCGACGTCGACGCCGTTGACCGCCTTGCAAGCCACGGTGCAAGCCAAACAACCTACACAGCGGTTCAAATCGGTAATGATTGCATACTGTGTCATGACAACTCCTTTCTTTACTCGAGAACGAGACTCTTGGACGTTTGATTGCCTTTTGCATTGATGTTGCCGTAAGGCATATCAGCTACCAGCGCATTCGGGCTCAACCATTCCTTCAAACGCGGATCGCTTGCATCCTGAATTGCTGGGTTGCCGTCAGGATCACACGGAACAGGATTGCCAAACGGCGAATTCTCAGCCGTAGCTTTATGAATAACTACGGGCACACCACGGAGCTGAGAGCCTGCACAAATCCAGCACTGAGCATATTTGTCCATGGTCACGTTAATGTTGACCAACTCAAAGCCATGGCTAGCCGTATCAAATTCGGGATACCACCAGTGATGGTTCGCGTTAACGGTGCCCTCTTTGATGCCGTAATACAGATCGAGCACTTCGCGGACCTTGCCCCACGGGCTTTCGATCCACACCCAATCGCCCTGCTTGAGCCCGAGCTTCGTAGCATCCTCGGGGTTCATTTCAACACGCGGGCTTGGCCACAGCTCACGACACCAAGGAAGCTGACGGTGCTCTGAGTGGAAGTACACGGGCTGACGAGCACCAGTTGTCATCGTGAACGCCGCATCAGGGTTTGCCGTAAGAGCAGCTTTGTAGCCCTCTTGGTTGTTCTGGTGATCGTTCTGGTCCATCTTGCCGTTGACAAGTTGCTTGGTACCGATCTCATCAACGCGGCTCGCGTCAAAGTACTCAGGGCTCGAAATGGGTGAGTTGATGGGCTCACGCCAATGCGGGAACTTGTCCTCATCGTCAATGTAGCTCTCGGCGATGGTTGACCAGATCTCGACCTTGGCAGTCGGTGTCATGAAGCCAGGCTTTTCGTCAACTGCGGGGAAGAGGTTGTAACCACCCTGCTGACGACGGTAACCCATCTCCCAACGGCGATACGTTCCCCACCGCTCGGGGTGCCATTCGCGACAGTCAAACCAGCCCTCTTTCTGGAACTTCGCAGCATACTCAGCAAATGTGGGACCAT
>JAVWLC010000003.1:7201-15388 GCA_036638175.1 Raoultibacter sp.
GGAATTCGGACGTATGCCACGCATCGCAGGCATCTTTCAACACGCGAGCCTCTTGCTCTTCGTAGCTGACTGTGCCGCCCATCTGGACGAAGTCCTCAACATTAAGATTGAGCCACTGATCGTACTCGGGATCTTTATTGTTAAAGGGAACGCCGAGCGCCTTGTAGAACAGCACGACGAATACCGGGTCAAACAACATGTCGCCTTCAGGCTGCTTAGCACGCTGACCAGCACCGAAGAAGCCACCAGCGCCCTGCGAAACGCGCGTTGTGTTGACTTCCAGCCAGTGCAAGCACGGAAATACCACGTCAGCGCAACCGTTGTTCGGGCACGACCACAAGTTGATGTCCACCCAGAAATCGAGTTTCGTCAGAGCTTCCCAAGCATCAATGAGGTTTGCTTGGTTCATGAAGTCACCCGACATGCAGACGCCACCATGAATCTGATACGGAGAATCAACTTCGTTGATTGAGTCCCAAATAGCAGCAGCATCAGCCCAGCGGCTCCAGTAACGCAAGAGCGGGAAGCGCTCGGCATCAATCTGCTTGGCGTTCTTTTCCCAGTTGGTAGTAGGGCTTGGCCAGGCCGTTGACGCACGATAATCGCCGCCCTTACGCTCGGCAATCCAGTGCGCTTCTTCGTTCGTAGGCACATGGTTACCATAACGCTCAGCAAGCGGAGAATCGTTGTCGATGAGGTATTGAACAAAATTCTGAATGTCAGGAATTTGATCCTCGATAGTCTTATCGCGACCTGACCACGTAATGGCCTTATCGCCATAGTTCGTCTTCATCATTGTTGCACGACCGGGGCAGCCATCAACTTCGGCCTTGGAAGAACCACGGTTGCCAGCAGGCTCATCAGAATTGCCCGTGATGCACGCAATAATCTGCAGGGCGCGGCTATTCTGGAGTGCATGGCCTGTTTGGTCGGGAGCAAGCTGATAGTGAATGCCACCGTTGCCGTGGAGAGGATTGACGCGCGTCGTGTAGATGCGAACTGCCTCTTCAATCTTCTCAGCGGGAACGCCCGTGACTTCCTCGGCATAATCGAGCGTGTACTGCTCGATATTCTCAGCAAACGCATCCCATACGGAGCGAGCAACATGCGTGGAACCATCTTTGAAAGTAACAGGCACTTCGCCAGGGAACAGCGCTGGCTGCTTGGGAAGACCTGCGGGGTTCACGACAGCAGCGTCAGCCGTAAAGCGATCAGCCTCGGTTTTGGGATCAGCAAAGGTCGACGGATCAGGCAACCATGCGTCCTGCACAAGCGGCTTATAGGGATGCTCAATCCACGTACCCGTGGTAGGGATGCGATGTTCTTCGCCCTCCCACTCGCATTCTTCGGAATCCCAGTAGGTCAAACGGTTGTTGTGCTCATCCCACACCATGAAGCGCTTCGGCGAACCATCTTCCTTAAGATCAGCCTCGGTCAGAAGACGCGTGCGCATATTGATGCCGCCGTTCATCTCCATAAACCAGGGGCCGTCGCCAGGCTCGCCTTCTTTCTTTTTGTCTTCAACCCAGAGAAATGGTGCGTTGGTCCAACGACGCACGAAGCCATCGTCGTACGCTTCATTATCAAGAATCCACTTGAGCCACGAAAGCGAAAGGCACAGGTCAGTGCCAACGCGAATAGGCAGCCAGATATCGGCTTCCTTTCCAAGCGGCGTCATGCGGGGGTCAACGAGGATGTGGTGCGTTGCACGCTGAGCCACGTCAGTTACCGTACGGTTTGTTGAGTCGTAGTTCGAGTATTCCGAAGCGGTGCCCCATTGCACGTAGACAGAAGGACCAGCTTCAACTTCCATCCACGGAGAGCCAATCTCGTCGGTCAAAATACCCGCGAAGTGACGGGGGCCTTTGCAGATCTCATAAGCGAGGTGTGCGTTGGGAGTTGGAAAGACGCTCTTCAGGGTTCCATAAGGAGCCTGCGTCCACACGCGGGACGTGCCACCCATGGCAAAGCAGGATTCTCCGCCGTACTTGCCGACGATCTCCTTGAACTTCTCCCCGACAATGTCGAATCCTTCTTTAAGCGAGACGCGGACCCAACCTGGATCGTCCTCGCCCTTGGGGTTGGTGCGCTTCATTACGTACTTCAAGCGGTCCGGGTGGTAAGCCGCCAGCATCGAGGACTGCGACTTAGAGCAGCAGTGTCCACGGCTGTGCGGGTTCGATTCGTCACCTTCTACCTTGATGACCTTCCCATCTTGGACGGTAACCCAAACGCCACACTCTACTTTACCGCACGCGCGGCAGCATGAGCGGATGCGCTCGACGGCTCCAGCAGTTTCGTCCTGTCCTTCAGCTAGGGCAACCAAAGGCTGCGCAGTCGAAGTCACGGCTGCAGCGGCTCCGGCAACCGCTGTTGCTTTCAAAAAGCTGCGGCGTGTCAGTGAGAGCTTAGCCATACGTCCCTCCTTTCAATCGTTCTCGTCTTATCTCGTCTCGCGGGAAACGGATGACTTAACGATAGAAAAATTACCGAGCATGATTCTCATAAGGCGCGGATGCTTGTGGTCAAAAACATCATCTTTTGAGGATGATTTTTGCCGCGGCATCATCGTCTTTTGTGCAAACCGCAGGTGAGAGGCCCTATCGAGCATGGTTTTTTCTTCTGCTTTCATTGGGAATAATCAGTCCAATGCGGTAGTATGAAATGACTGACTGTTCGAGGAACAGCGCAAGGGGAAGTATGGGAATCAGGGTTCCGCGCATCTCAATCAGCGCCGACTATGGGGAAGAAAGCGCCCTCGGCGACATCAATACGCTTTCAATAGGCTATGGTCTTCACCAAGCTTGGATTTATGCTGCCATGTTTGGTACGGGCACCATTTTTGGTGCGCCAACAATTTCCGCAACAGCCCAGACTCCCGTAACTCCCGTATTTTTTATCTCAATTGCAGTGTATGCAGTGTGCTTGCTCATTGCTGGATTCACCGATCGCAAGCTCCTAAACATTTACGTGTCAAAGAAAACACTCGTGTTCGCAGCACTGTTGACCAGCGTAGGCACCTTGGCTGCTCTTGGTGCGGGAACAAGTGGCACGATAGGACTTGTTGCCACTATCTTTGCCGGCGTTGCAACAGGGGTTGGATCTGCGTTGCTCCTCTTGTTTTGGGGCACCGCATTCTCGCGTCACGAATCGGCTTCGATTGTTGTCAACACAGGCGTTGCCCTTGTGGTTGCCATCTTTATTTACTCGCTTGTGCTCCATCATTTGCCCTACCCCATTGCGGGTATTCTCACTGCCTGCCTTCCTCTCGCAGAAATGGTCTTGCTCTGGAAGCTCACGCCCGTCCCCTACACCAAGCGCCACGAAGTGCCAATCTTCACCCAGCTCAACATCAAGCGCGGCATCTTCGCGTTGCGGTTTTGTATTCCCGTATTCATCTTTGGGTACGCGCTGGGTTCTTTGCGTGAAACGTCGATCCAGGGTGTCTTGCCCGGCGCGGATATCTCCGATCAATTGATCATGCTCCTAGCTGCAGGCATTGCAACAATACTTATCCTCATCACGGTGTTCGCTCTGGGGAAAGCAGGTCGCTGGAGCTTTCTGTTTCGACCCCTTATTCCGTTCATTGCCGTTGCGGTGTTCTTGCTTCCCTTTTCAGGTGGCGAAAGTCTCGCACTTGCCGATCTCGTGCTGCTGGTTGCGTATTTGTGCTTCGAAGCACTCATGTGGATCTTCTTCGGGGAGCTTTCACAGGGCTTACGTCTGTCGCCCGTATTCGTGTTTGGACTTGGACGCGGATCACTTGGGATTGGTGCACTTGTCGGCTCAACCGTTTCACTCAACACCGACTTCCTTGCAATGCTTCCCTTTGGGGATTCCGGAGCCGCAATTGTCATCCTGCTTGCCATGGTGATTGCGTACTCACTCTTGCCGCGAGAAAAAGATATCCGCGAGATTGTCCTTCCAACTTCACAGCTAGCCCGCGATGAAGTGGCGAAAATCAACGCAATGGGATTTGACAGGATTGAAGCGGCTTCTGCGACAAATGCCCAAACTGCTACATATGATGCAACGGCGGTTAGCGAGGGATCACCCGAACACGATGCAAAACCCAAAGGCGGCGGCTTCTTCAAAGCCCGCTGCGAAGCGGTTGCTGACCACTACTTACTTTCCCGTCGCGAAACCGAAGTGATGTTCCTGCTCGCAAAAGGTCACAACTCCGCATTTATTCAGGAACGCCTTTTTATCTCCGAAGGAACCGCAAAGACCCACATTCGCCACATCTACAAGAAGCTCGACATCCACAACCAGCAAGACCTCATGCGGATTGTGGATGAACAGCGAGTGGATTAGGGCTTTAGCCTATAAACGTTCCCGATTCAGAGTCAAATGCCCGCTCAGAACCATCTTCGCAATTCAGAACGCAAACTATGGTTTACCGTTCTTCGGCCTCTTCTTTTTTCAGCTGCGAGTCGAGTCTCTTGCGACGCAATCGCATGACGACATATAGGAGAAAGACAGCCGAATAACAGATAATATTTTCAATCGCCGAAATCCCCCCATTCACAGCTGCAGGGACCAACATAAACATAAGATGCACGTAGGTAAACAGAAAGAATAAATACGCTAGGCGTTGGATACGCTTCCAATCAGCCGCTTTCATCCGTTTCTTCACAAAGTCAAACGACGTAATCCCCAAAACAAGAAGCAAGACAAACAACAGTATTGCTACAGTGAACGAAGCTACGATATTGTCTTGAAGTGTGCCACTTAGAGCACGCTGCGTATAGGGCACAAGATATAAGCACACGTGACCAGCGCATAGAATGCACGCAACAATCGAGAGTTCAGAGCGGACGAGACGCATACGTATGCCAAGCTTCGAGTCCTTGCGGAGCGCACCCACAAACATAACCACTACAAAGAGCGAAAAAGCCAACATACATCGTTTAATCAGGAAGATGAGTGGTTTCCACCAGCCACCCTCGATGAATCCATACATACCCGCAAACAGGACCATCACCACTAAAACGGCTAGTCCGTAGAATAACCACGGCAGCTCCCTTATCGCACCCGCCAACGCAATTGCTGCGATAAATGTAAGAGCGAGGATTAATGCGAAAGTCATACCTTCGGCCCTTTCTCCTGGCACACTCTTTCTCCTATGCGTATTCCTAGAAAAGTACGCATAGGATCAAGAATCCAACTTCGCAACAAACAACCCGCATAGTGATCTCAACAAAATAGCGGCCGCCGCATAAAAAGAGCACCGAGCCAACCTCGCTATTTGATCTGAGCACCACAGGGCATAGGGAGAAAAATACTTCTGAGCGAAGACTTCAAAATCTTCTTCTTCGATAACAACATGTTCAGGTATCTGAATTGCCCTTGCATTCGCTAGACAGAGGTATTTCATGAATTCACAAATTGTTCCCACATGATCCATTGGATCGTTCACTTGCCCTGCCGCAAGATTCTTCGTAACGCCACAGCGACTCATAAATCGCTCGATTTCCAGTGATTCTTTGCCCACGAAGAGCAGACCATTCTGCCCTCGCTGCTGCGCTGCCCAAACACCCACATAAGGTGTGACAGGCGATTCTCGTTCCCCGACAAATAGATGCGTATGCTCCTTGCGAAGAGAGTGATATGTCTCTAGTTCGTCCTGACCCCGATATGTGTCGAGCAAATTCTGTATCTCTTGCGAAATTTCCTCTGCGCTATCGAGTTCAAGTACCTCGACAACCTCACGACAACTGGTCGAAAATTCGCCCGTAACCAAGGCTTTAGCCGTCTCGCGGACAGGCGGCAAGAGCATTAAGGACAGAATTTCAAACGCTGTCGCTCGATGCATCCATACTTCAGGAGATACGGTGTCGCTCATTTTAAATTCCTTTCATCGCTCGGTCTACAAATCGATAGCGCTGCGAGCCAATTATCGAATACGACTCGCAGCGTCACTCGCTTCACACAATCAAACAAACGCAGCAAACACCTACATCTACATCAGGAAGAACACATTAGGACCTGTACCTTGATCCATAAGAAGTTGCTCATATTTACGCTTCTGCAGAACCTTAGATATTTCCGATTCCGAGTCATCGAGATCGCCGAAGTACCGTGCAATTGCAGGACATAATTCGACACACAAAGGCACATCTCCACGATCCAGACGCTCAACGCAAAACGTACACTTCTCTACCGTATTCGGCTTATGCTCGGGCGCCGCCCAGTCTCCAAGAGCAAAATCGAGAGGATACGTGGGCTCTGCGGGCAGCAGTGTGCGCACGCCTTCGTAGGGACAGGCTGCTATACAGCTTTCACAGCCAATACACTTTTCGCTATCAACAAGAACCACGCCATCGTCTTCGCGCTTATAGGTAGCACTTGTGGGACACACTGCAACACAAGCTGGTTCATCGCAATGCTGGCAAGCTTTAGTGTAGAATTTCATTTCCAGACCGTCAGGATATACTCCGCTCGGTGTGCGAAAATGATCGCTGCCATCGTTAACAGCCTTACTGAATAGAACTTCATTTGGTAAATTATGGTTAACTCGACATGACAAGGAGCACATGTTGCAGCCCATGCAGCGATTCGTATCGACTGCCATTCCATATTTGGTCATCGCTCAACGCCTCCTAGATTTTCTCAACCTGACATATCCAGTCATTAAAATTCGCATTACTTGTCACTGGATCAGGGCAATATGCCGTTAACGACTGTGCAAAACCTTCTTCAAACTCGTCCCAAACGAACCCGTGAGGAACCCATACTGATTCCTTCTGAATGCCTTTGGTAACAAGAGCCTTCAATACACATGTACCATGGTCGTTAAAAATGCGAACCGTATCGCCTGTCTTGATACCGCGCTCCGCAGCCGTGTCTTCATGAATGCGACAGAACGGTTTTCCGTCGATAGTTCTAAACGCGTCAAGCCATTCGTTGTGGGCCCAAAGGGTCTGTCCGTGATAAAGATCGTGATTACTGAAGCCGTAAAGTGGGTACTTCTCACGATCGGGATTATCGGGATAAGCTTCTAGGGATTTTTTGTAACACGGTAGCCTATCTTCTATTGGGAAGGTTTGACCCCAGTTGTCGCGCGGTGCCATTTTCTCTAAGTAAAATTGGGTGCGACCTAGTTCATTTACCTCTGGGCTTTGATATATCTCACAAGAGTAATCTCCGAGAATCACACCATTCTCGCGATAATCATCGAAACCGACACCTGCTTCAATGTTTTCCGGCGTATCAAGCATGCTGCGAAGGTATTCGACGCCTTCCTCCATAGGAAATAGATCGGTATAGCCCATAGCTTTTGCGATATCTCTCATGATATCGAAGTCGGGCTTCGCCTCACCCAAGGGCTCGATGGCCTTCTGAGTGTAAATGCCTCCGTCAGTAAATTCTTCGGATTCCCACGGGAACGCTGCTGGCAAGACCATATCGGAGTAGTGAGCCATCGTAGTCATTGTTAGCTCTATAGTGCAAATAAAGTCAATTTTCTCGTAAGCCTTGATAAGAGCACTCGGACCCGAGAAGTTGTCTAGTGGATCACAAGTCTGAACAATCATGGCTCTTACTGGAAAGTCTTCGCCCGCCCACTTGCCAGTTTCCATAATCTCGACCAAATAGTCTCCCGTGATAACCTTTACAGGTTTTGCATCTTCAACCTTGAGCAGAGATAGATCATTTTTCACAGGCTTTTTAAACATAGTAGCCACAGGATGGTCAAGGCTGATGCTGCCGCGGTAAGAACCTCCTGGAATACCAACATTTCCTGTCAATGCCGCAAGCAGGGAGGATGCAAAGTATACACGCCAAGACTCATAAGTATGCTCAAGCCCATAGTTGATATAGAACGTCGTAGGAGTTTCGGTTGCACACAATCGAGCAATCTCCTCAATTTGCGCGGCTGGAAGACCGCATTCGTTTGCAGCGAACTCTACCGTGAACGGCTCAATGCTCTCAAGCGCAGCGTCAAATACCGTACGGACACTCGTACCATTTGCGTCAAACGTACCTCGAATGGCAGGGGAAGTCGATTCACTATGGGCGACAAAATCCTGAGAAGCTTCGTCCCACACAACAGGAACATCCGTTTTTGATCCTTTCTCACCCTTACCCAAATCGGACAGGCGCAGATAAGCTCCCGTTTCATTGATGAGTAAAGGAGCTACGGACTTATTTTTGACGTATTCCCAGTTAACCAAATCATTCTCTATT
>JAVWLC010000003.1:15398-20358 GCA_036638175.1 Raoultibacter sp.
GTTTGCCATTGCACACATAAGAGCCGAGTCAGTACCAACCCTGATGGGCATCCAAACGTCCGAACCAGCCGCAGTAGACGTATAGAGTGGATCAATTGTTACAAGCTTAGCTCCATTCTCTTTAGCCTTACTAATCCAATGCCATGCACTGCGTGCAAAGGAAGCCTCTGCAGGGTTTGCGCCCCATGCGATGATCGTTTTGGCGTGTTGAATATCCTCAAGAGCATTTGTTGGAATTTTCAATAAGAAGAAAGCGAAGATGATACCTGCCATATCATCGCCCACCCCTAGCATCGTAGCTCCCATTTTCTGAACAAGGCGCGATATGCCGAACCCTCGTCCGAAGCTTGGAGTGCTGTTCCACATCTGAACGGGAGCAGCCTGTAAATACGAGTACATGTTGCCAGCACCCGTCTGGAAACAAACCGATGCCGGTCCGTATTCATCCACGGCAGCCTTAAACTTATCGGCAATCGTCTGGATCGCTTCATCCCAAGATATGCGCTCCCATTCACCGCTACCACGAGCACCAGCTCTCTTCATGGGATACATCAGACGATGAGTTCCGTAGATACGTAAAGGATTTGTAACACCCTTCATGCACCCAACCTGAACACCCTCGTTTTCGCGCGGAAACGCCAAAGGCATAGTACTCACGATCTTTCCTTCGCGCACCGTTGCCTTAAGCGCACACCGTCCCCCACAATTCCCGCGACAAGTACCCATATGATATGTTTCCTCGGGGGCAACCGCCTCCTCGGCACCTCCGCCAGACGTATCAACGCTGCTACACCCAGCTGCACCTGTGGCAGCAAGAGCTCCGGCAGCGAGCGTGGTGGTCGCCAAAAACGACCGTCTTGTCAATTGCTTGTTGGTTTTTCCCATGTGCTCCTCCTCTCGAACGGGGGTACCGGCACTGTCCGACAAGAACGGACTGCCGACTACCTCCTTTTGCGAAAGCGAATGTATTTACTCCGCTTCCCTTTCGGATATAAATCACTTCCGTAGCGGAATCATAGCATAATTAATCCTAGGATTGAATATGCCATCCTAGGATTAATTATGCTATTTCAAGTATGCTTTCTGGCTATGCGGGACAAGCATAGCTTGGAGACAAAATTAGCCACGTATTATTCCATAGAGGAACTGGCTTCATGTTTGCCAAAAACAAAAGAAGCGATGGGCGCACTTGGTGTTTTCAGATTGCTCGATTCTCAACAAGCGCCAACAAAATGGATATACTTATGACGCCATAAACGTTCCCGCTTCAGAGTCAAACGCCCGCTCAGAGCCATCTGCGTATTCAATACCCCACACCGTATAGTCAACAGGCAAGATCGCTGGCTCATCAGCCACATATTCCTGCGCATATTCCGTCAGTGGGATTGTCTTTTCCGCTTCAACAACATCAGCCATTTGCGCTGCATAGCTCGCGCGTGATGGGATAGAAATGCGAGCAACGCCCTCTTCTGGCAACGCTCCTTCTTGCGTAAATGCCCGAGCCTGAGCAAGCAGATCAGCGGCAACAAGAGGAATCGACGAATCGGCATTGAGCTTGATAGCAATCGTGCGATCACCGAGATCGATTTCAAGCCACGAGTAATCGAGTTTTTGTTCGCCCTTCTCGAGGCGAGCTGTATTGTAGGTAACAACAGTCGTCGATGTTTTTGCAAACATGTTCTCGAACCACTTCACCATAACATCGTTCCACAACTCATCAGCGCCTTCGTCAGATGAAAGCCAGAAGGGCTTGCGAATCTTCACGATGAACCCGAGGGTGTTTTCGGGCCCTTCACCCTCAGTAGGATGCGGCTCAATAACCGTGGGCGCGACATAGGAATAGGAGCGCTTGATCTCAGCGACAACATCCTCGGAATAGATGCTCTCATCGAGATCCATTCGAAGCAGTAATGTAGGTCGAATCATTGCAGTCATAATGAAGTCCTTTCAAAACAGGTCACCCCAACCCCGTCAATCAGTATCAGCGAACACTGTTTTGTTTGTCAATCGAAGGGGCAAAGCTGTTACCGAGCGGCTTTCTAATCTCAGGTTTTCACAGAACACATCACTGCCCGAAATGGCGAAAGGCTGGCACCGAAGCACCAGCCTTCCAGGAAAGAGGATCGGGAGATCTCTTGGTTACTTACCACCGAGCACGTTGCCGATGGTGTAGCCCATCATGCAGTTACGCGTATGGCTCAAGCAGTTGAGGTTGTGAGGATAGGTGTTGTAGAACATGCCGCCCGAGGTCAGACCTGCGGCGAACAAGCCATCGACAGGTTTGTGGTTGATATCGAGCACACGGCACTCGGTGTCAACCAAAAGACCACCCGCGGTGCACAAGCCATCAGCGTGCTCCTTCGTTGCATAGTACGGGGGCGTGTCGATAGCCATCATCATATCGCCAGGGAAGTTGAAGTCTTCGTCCTTGCCTGCTGCAGCCATTTCGTTCCAGCGCTTGATCGATGCAACAAACTCGTCAGCAGGAACTTCCATCAACTTGGCAAGCTCTTCAAGCGTGTCGGCTTTGACGGCATTCTCGCTCATTGCTGCGCCCACCCATACCTCTTTGGGACCGTAGCACGATGAGCTCGGTGTCCAAATCTTGTCGATCTTGGAACCAATTGCGCTGTCAACAACATAATAGTCATACGTGCCAGGCTGCGCCTGGATAGCAAGAGCCAGGTGACCGTAGGGTTCGTATTCTGGCGTGAAGCGCTTGCCCAGCTTGTTAACGCGCAAGTACGGCATAAGCTGCTCGGGATCAAGCATGATAGCATGCGGATACTCGTCTTCAGCAGCGCCTGCAGCAAGACCCATTTGATGGCCGTCTCCCGTGTTGCCAAAAGCACCCGTCAACCAAGCACCCGGCACGCCACGTGGACGACAGCGCTCTTTGAGCATCTCGACGTTGAACTCATAGCCGCCCGTTGCGAGCACAACGCCTTTGGCGCAGTTGTACTGCTCATAGCCCTTATCACTTTTCACGATAACGCCCGTCACAGTACCAGCGTCATCAACAACAAGCTGGCATGCGGGGCACTCATAGCGAATTTCCGCCCCAGCCTTTTCGATCATGCCCGCAAGAATACCTGCAAGATCAGCGGGAGGATACGGCAAGTTCAGCGACGTATTCCATGAGCGAGAAAGTGCAGTTTTGTCCCACTCGTCACGGAAATCGGGGAAATCGCCTGCTGCAAACGTCAACGGGTAGGCATTGGGATCTTGGTTATCAAAGTGACTAACGTACCAGTCGACCGCTTCGCCATTTGCTTCGAGGAAGTGGCGATAGAGGCTCATATCGCCCTGGAACGCGCAATCAACCATTGCGTCACTCATCCAGGCGTCCGTGTCAAACGTCATGCCCCAATGCTGGTGGAGCTTGGAGTTTGTACCGCCAATGGTGGCAGAGTTGTAGTTGCCTTTCGTCTGCTTTTCAACAGCAACCGTTTTGAGTCCCTTCTCTGCGCAACGCAAAGCAGCCGCATCGCCCGCTGGACCCAATCCGCAGACAACGACATCAACGTCGTGAGTTTCAACAATGTCACTTGCTGCAATAGGTTCTGCCACAAATGCAATCTTGCCCTCGCCTGCAGCCTTGACCTCAATCTCTTCAGTGACAGGCCATACAGCCTGTGAAGGATCAAGCGTTTGCGTGGCGCCTGTAGACGCTCCCTTGGCAGCGGCGTCGCTACCCGATCCCGCTGCTTTAGCATCAGCAGAGCCCGATGGCGAACATCCCGCAAGACCCGCAAGTGCGGCCAAGCTGGCGGTTGCGGCGGCTCCTGTAAGGAACGAGCGACGGCTCAAACCCGCAGTTTCATTTTCATGATTCATGATGATTCCCTCCTAGTGGTTGGGCGCGGAATTTACTTCCCCTTCCGCATTTCCTTCCCTCAGAGCATCGCACCAACGCAAGGTTTCGGCATCTAACCAAACGGTAGATTTTTGCTAAACCTATCCCAAAATGCCTGATGGGCAAATCGCCACTTTACTGCTTCGGTCTGATTCCGCCAGAAAACGGGTATCATTTCACTATCACATGAGGAAGACCGATAGGGACGAAGTAACTATGAGCGCTGCGATAGAACAGGAAAAGACAGCGAAGCGAACGATGCTTGCGCGGCGCTCTTTGTTGCTGACCGTGTTCGGGTCCGCGCTTTTATGGTCGTGGGGATTCTTGTGCTATCTGAGCCCCGCGCTCTTTCCTCCAGGAACAAGCGAGGGACCGAGCATCGGGTTGGAGTTCGGCTTTTTTGCTTCGCAGGCAACGTCGGCGCTGTTCGCTGTAGTTATCGTTGGAGTTTCGCGTCAACGACGCATAGTTATCCCGCAATGGGCTTTTCTCGTGGCAGCACTTTTTGCTGCAGCATCATCAGTGGGGCTCGCTTGGGCAGTCCAAACCTCCACGCTCTGGGCGATCATTGGATGCGGCATCATTGACGGCATCAGCGTTCCGCTCCTCATTGTTGCTTGGGGAACGCGTTATTCGCTGGGATCGCGCACCATTCGACCCCTTGTTGTTATTTCATTTTTGGTGGCTTACTTGCTTTACCTCGTCCTCTCGCGGCTACCGCAACCAGCTTCGCTCATTGTCGTGATTGCTCTTCCCTTGATTTCTTGGCTTCTATGGAACATCGATGCCCGTATGCGTCACGGCATGACCGTTGAAGTCTTTCCCACCCGCGGCACCGAAAGCGAAGAGGCTATGCCCGGCGAACTCTCCGCAGGCTCATGGGAGACAAGCGTGCTACCGTGGCGATCGATGGGTGTGCTTGTGTTGGCAGCATTCATCGGCAACCTCATGGCTTCAGTGATTCTCGGGTTTGGTTATGCGCTGGTTGATAGTCTTTTCTTTGGCGGCATCATTGTCTGTGCATGTATTGCAACTATGACGCTGGTTCCGCTTGCCGCCAACCACAACACTCTTTCGGTTAGCAGCGTTTATCGCATCACACTC
>JAVWLC010000003.1:20368-26638 GCA_036638175.1 Raoultibacter sp.
TTCACCGCCATTGGTCTGGTTGCCATCATGGTTCTTGGAACACCTGCTCTCACCGCTGGCGGCGCACTCGTACAGGGCAGCGCGTTCTTCCTTCAGGTGCTCATCATTTTGAAAGTCACGCAAAGCACACAGGAGCTGGGTATCTCTCCCCTGCTTGCGTTCAGCGTTGGACAAGGACTTATCTCAGCAGTTGTCTTCTCGGGCAATGTGCTTGGTAAGCAGATTTTCCTGCTGTTCGGATCGGGCGATCTTGTGCTCAATGCGATGTGCGGAATCGGCCTGCTCGCTCTCTTCTTCATGCTGATCGCACGAGCAAGCGCGACCGATGATGAGTTTGACGTACGCGAAAGCGATCACGAAACGAGTGGGCTGGAAGACATCACCAGCGCGCAGAGCAGCCGCGAAAACCCACTACCGAGCACCAATGAACCTTCACTTGAAGAACGCGTTCGAACATTCGCTCAAAACAACGATCTCACCAAGCGCGAAGAAGAGGTGTTTGAACTACTTGCCAAAGGTCGAAGCCTTCCTTATATCGCCGATATGCTGTTTGTTACAACAGGCACGATCAAGACTCACACCGTACACATCTATCGCAAGCTGCAAGTGAACTCACGTCAGGAAATGCTCGACTTGTTTGAGAGACACGGTTAGGCAAAAACCTGGAGCTTCGGGTGCGCTCACCACTATCGAGCGCACCCTTCTGCAATCAGGTTAGATATCCAAACTCGGGATCTTCTTCGCAGCATCGCCACCTGCGGCGTTAATGCCCGCGATGCGACCGAACGTTACGCAGCGACCATGACCGATACCTGGAACATACGTGGGATAGTCGCCAGCTCCAAAGAATTCACCAGCAGCAGAGCCACAAACGTACAGACCTTCAACTGGCTTGTCTTCGGCATCAAGCACGCGGCATTCGAGGTCTTGGCGTAATCCGCCACACATGGTGAGCAAGCTCGCCTGGAGGTGACCCGCATAGAATGGCGGCTCAAGGATTTTGCCCATAACTTCAGGACGCTTGCCGTAGTCAAGGTCAACACCAAGGTCAACCATTTCGTTGTAGCGGTTAACTGCCGCAACAAGGTTCTCAGCCGGTACGTTGATCTTCTTGGCAAGCTCCTCAAGCGTGTTTGCCTCAAATGTCAGGCCGTCTTTGATCTCGCCCTCAAGTACGCGCTTCTGTGCTTCGAGGTTATATTCGCCGCCAACAGGCTGGGTAAGCTGACCCCACTGCAAACCGCCGCCAACACCGGCATCGATCTGCTCTTTGACCTGCTCAAGACCGTGGCTATCGTAGATACAGTACGCCTCTTTCTGGGTCTGAAGCGCCTTGGTGACAGACTTGGACTGCGTGTTGACGTCCTCGTTCTTGAAGCGCTTGCCCTCCCAGTTGACGTGAAGGAAGCCATAGCTTGCAGCACCAAAGTCGAGGTGCATAACTGCTGCGTGGGGCTCGGACTTCTGCATAGCAGCACCCGCCCAGATAGCCTGCTTGTGCATATCGCCCGTATCAACCTCTGGCGGAACGTAGACGCGCAGATCAACGGCGTATGCGGTCATCGGCGAGTAGTAGTTGAGCATCTCAGCATCTGCCGCATAATCACCTGATGCAATGATGACGCTTTTCGCGTTGTACTGCGTGTAGCCATCCTTTTCGTTACCCGCAATAGCACCCGTCACGGGGCCATCACCTTCACGAACTAGGCGCTGGCTTTGCTGACCCCAACGAATTTCGCCACCTTGCTTTTCAATGATGTTATAGAGAACAGGCATGAGTGCAGCGTTGCCAAACACATCACCCGCACCATAAAAGGTAAAGTCGATTGTTTCTTTGTACTTATCAGCCTGGTAGAAGATGTGCGTCACCGGGTACTCGGTGTAATCGGGACCTTTGTAATAGCCATCCCACAGCAGTGCAGCCATGCCATTGTCGACAGCAAGATCGTAAACCCAATCGAAGCATGCGCCCGATTTACGAGCAAATTCCCACAACAGAGGTTCCTTAACACGACCTTGAGCCCAGTTGATCCAACGACGAACGACCTGGCGGTAATCAGGCTCTTCAAGCAAGCCCTGCTCAACAAGATCCTGCTGCACCTTTGTATGGAAACCAGCGATGTGAACACCACGTCCAACAACCGTACCAGCAGGGTTTTTATCGAGCGTGATGACCTTTGCACCCTCTTCAAGGGCCGCAATACTCGAGCAGCAACCACCGAGACCCGCGCCGATAACCAGTACGTCACAATCAACCGTATCCTTAATCTGATCGGCCGGAATCGGATCGGGCGCAATTTCCCAACTATGCATTCCCGCAACATCAGGACCCGCCGTTGCTCCGTTTGCAGCAACAGGCATGCCACCAGTTACTTCGCCACCCGCCGCTGATGCTCCTGTATTGGCAGCAGGGGCCGCTGGCGCACAACCAGCCAGACCAGCCATTGCAGCACCCGCAAGCGTAGCACCACTCAAGCCAAGAAACGTACGGCGAGAAAGCCCAGTCTTTTCTTGTTTCGTTCCCATAATTCCCTCCTCGTTTGAAGAAATATTCAACACGTCTCCCTGACGCGTCCCCCAAACCGTACGCCCAAAAGCCAAGGCGAGAATCCCGTCCACGGGGGGAATTACTCCTGCATAGCGTAAAATCCCCCGAGCCGGGGGATGCCTTCGGGAGAGATTTTTCGCGCAGTCCCCTATAATAATTTGCGGGAGAAAAATCACTCATCTTCGCAAAATGCTTCTGAGGGAGGAGCCGCATTGTCGTCGGGGGAAGAAGCCACAAAAAGCCGTCTGCTTGACGGATTATTGCGCAAGGAGCTTTGGCGCACACCCGATCTTATTGGGTTTGCAGCGCATTGGGTATGGATCTGGTGCGTATTCTGGAGCTCACTTTTTTATGGCGAAGGAACTTCTATCGGCTTCCTGCAAAGCGAGACGTTTGCACTTGAACCGCTGTGGGTTATCTCTCTGCTTTCCAATGTTGTGACCATGGCGTTCTTACTCATGCTCTCGCATTTCCGCAATCCTCTTTCGCACATTCGCGCACTACCCTGGGTAGCAGCTGGCTTAACGGCGGCGGGAACTCTGCTCATTTCACATCCGATCACCCTGCTCGTCGGTCAAGCATCCGTTGCTGTCTATCTCCTTGGATCAGTGTTGACCGGCATTGGCTCCGCCATTATTGTCGTACTTTGGGGCGAGCTCTTTGCTTCGCTTGGATCACGCAGGACCGTCAATTATTGCGTACTTGCCTTCATGATTGCAGCCCTCGGCTTTTTGGTTATCACGGCACTGCCGCCTGACGCGAGCCAGATACTCGTGGCGTTGCTGCCTTTTGTGAGCATGATCTACCTCCTTCGTTTTATCCGCTCAATTCCCCATCTTGCACGCACGAAATGCAACGTAGCCGTCAAGGAAAAGCCACCGTATAAGCTCATCGCGATATCACTGTTCTTTGGAATTTCTTTCGGTGTCATGAAGGGTCTTTTTGCCCCCATCGGCGAAGACCTCACGGGGATGCGCGATGTGCTCAACATTGCCGCTATCGTCGGTGGCTCGGTTGCAGTCTTTGTAACCACGAGCATTTATAAAATGGACTTCGACCACATGACCTATCAAGTAGCCCTGCCTCTTATGGCTGCGGGATTCTTGTTTTTGCCCCTCCATGAACCGTGGAATGTTGTTGGTACGGGGGTTCACCAGTTTGGCTACCAGTATTTCTATATTGTACTGTGGGCTCTGTGGCCAGTGCTTGCTTCGCGGGCGAATGTGCCGTCAGGCTGGATTGTTGCCTGGGGCATGTTTTCCATCCAGCTTGGCCAACTCATTGGATCAATTGCAAGCGGTACGGTCTTGATCTTTCTTCACACAGAACTTGACCTCGCCATGCTTTCTGCGGGAATCATCTTTTTGATCTTGTTGATTGCGCTGTTTGCCCTAGGCAACGGATCGGCCAACACGGGATGGGGATTTGTCAAACCAATCGAAGAGGAGGACTCCTCATCCGACTTCGAAAAAACATGCACGCGGCTCGCACGGCAGTACCGACTTTCGCCGCGTGAGATTGAGGTATTCTTCCTGCTCTCAAAAGGCCGCAACCGAGCACACATCAAAGATGAACTGGTTATTTCAGATGAAACCGTCAAGAGCCACATCAAGAACATCTATCGCAAAACCGATGTCCACTCTCAGCAGGAACTCATCGATATGATCGAGGCTGAGAGTGAAACATCGGTAGAATAACGAACTCCTAGATTACGTAATTACGCCTGCTCTTTTGCTGCTTCCTGCCCAGCTATGCGGCCGAACACAACGCAGTCGGTAATGGCACAGCTGCCCAAGCGAACGGCTCCGTGGGTGCCGCCAGAAATTTCACCTGCAGCGTAGAGACCAGGAATTGCCTCGTAGTCCTGATTGGTAACTTGCCCCTTTAGGTTTGTCACCAAACCCCCCATGGTGTGGTGAACCTTCGGCCACAGCCTCGATACGTAGAATGGAGGTTTCACGGTTGGGGTAGCGCCCTCCTGGATCAACGCGCCAAAATCTTCATCAACACCGCTGGTTACAAAGCCATTCCAACGCTCAACTTCAGCCAAGAACTCTTCTTTTGGCATCGAGAACTTATCGGCAATCTCTTCCAGCGTCTGGAACTCCATAAAGACGTTGCTCTTCAAGCCGCCTTCCATAATGCGGGGCGCAACCTGTTTCTCGCAAGCAGCGGCATCACCGATAACAATGGTAACGTGATCAAGCTCAAGCATTTTGTCGGCACGCTCTTTACGGTCGCCCGTTTCTTTCACGAAACGCTTGCCCGTAGCTGGATCAATCATGAGACCATAACCAACAAGACGTTCGCAGAACTGAGGGCAATAGCCAAAACCGATTTCATCGGGGCTCGTCCAGGGACCAAGCTGGATCCAGTCCATGTGCACATCCATTGCTTTGTGCTTCAGGGCCTCGCGCAATGCCTCACCTGTTGCTCCTTGATGGTTTGTGCTCGACAGCGCGTCAGTAAGACGCGGCTCATGGATAATGCGCATTGTTACGTCGTTAGAAAATCCACCCGATGCTAAAATGACTGCTTTTCGAGCTTTGATGTACACCGGAGAGCCGCTATCTTCGTTAGCAATCTTGTATCCCGTGCGCGCTTCAATACCGATGATACGACCCGACTCATCCTCAATCAGCTTGTCAAACTTGGTATTAAGCGTAACCTCCGTGCCAAGCTCTTCAAGCTTGGCGACCTCTGCCTTAACGATGTCAGAACCAGTTGCGTTAGACGTTGTATTTGTTCGGGGAACCGAATGTCCACCATGGAAGTTGAGCTTCGTGAACTCCACGCCAAGGTCCGTACACCACTGCACCGCCGCGGCAGAGTTTTCCGCAACAACTTTAACGCGATCAATGTGGTTGTACTTCTTGCCCGCCTTCAGCATGTCTTTTTCCATAAGCTCAATGCTGTCTTCAACGCCCGCTGCTTTTTGAAGCGGTGTTCCAACCGCAGCCATGTCTCCACCATTAATAGCAGAGTTGCCGCCAGCAACAGGCATCTTATCTATCAGCTTAACCTCACAACCCGCTTGTTTGGCTTCAATGGCGGCAGCCAGTCCCGCAAATCCAGCACCAATAACCAGGACGTCGGTTTCTTCGTCCCACGTAATATCTGCCGCAGCAGCCTGCTTCGAAGCGTCCCCTGAAGCGGCCTGAGAACCAGGCGAACACGCTGCCAGCATGCTTCCTCCAGCCAACGCAACGCCCGTGATTCCGATGGTCTTAAGAAAATCTCTTCTTCCCACATTTTCAGACATAGTATCCCCTTCTCTCGCATGAAGCCAACCCACAACGCAGGCCCTCTTGGCTTCAAAACCTTTAACCATGTCTTGACTATACAGACCAGCATCATGCGAGGTAAAGCAAGCAATCGTTGGTGAGCACAACCAAACTAGTACCGCATCAACGACAGATTGAGCTAGCCCAATCTTTGGTTGATGCGCCCCGAAAGCCCCGATTTCCATAATTTGTTATCATTCCCTTAGATAGCTTCAATAATTAGAAGCAAAAAACGAGTATTGAGGGGATGCTATGCTCGATTTGGAAATGCGGCAGCTTGAGTACTTTGTCACAGCCGCCTCAGCAGGAAGCTACGCCCAAGCAGCAAAACAACTTTTCGTATCACCACAAGCAATCTCAAAGAGCGTGCAGATCCTCGAAGGTCGTATTGGAGTCGCGCTGTTCGAACGCGGGCCAAACGGCATAGCCCTCACCCCT
>JAVWLC010000004.1:0-25957 GCA_036638175.1 Raoultibacter sp.
GGGCGATTGGCGCAGCGGGAGCGCAGGTGCTTTACACGCACAAGGCCGGGGGTTCGAATCCCTCATCGCCCACCATTTCAGTTTCTTGGACAATATGATCAAAATTATGTGGGAGTGACGTTTGATGTCGGCGGTAATAAGGATTGTTTTCCCTTAACCTCATATCTCTGGATTGAGCGGGAGCTACGTCTCTTGTGGTAATCCAACCATTCTAAAAAACTGTCGCGTACTTGATACGTATTGCAGGACACCTCAAGCGTGTCTTACTGTTGCACATAATCAATGAACTTTACAATCCCGCAGGGCAGTCGGAATGGACTGAATCTGCGGGATTTTTGTATCGGCTAAGGGAAAGCATCTGGTTTGAAGGAGAAAACAACAGTGCTTAAACTTTGGGAGATACAAAAAAATGAACAAGCTATGCTATGGGTTCGAAACGTTGAACCTACCAAAAAATATTTCCGGTATGCCAGGGCGCATTACCGCAGTACACCGTAATCTTTTTGAAATCGCTTGCGAAGCAGGAACTGGTTTCGCACACCTTAAAGCCAGTGAGTACTTTGCTGGTGGTGAAAATCATCCGACCGTTGGGGACTTCGTTGTGCTCGATTGGTGTGAAGATGGCGAAAGTCGCATTACTAAAACGCTACCGCGGACAACGTACTTTTCACGGCGAGACCCCTCTTCGTCGGGGCATAAGGAGCAAGCGGTAGCAGCGAACTTTGATTACGTCTTTATCGTGCAATCCCTCGATCATGATTTTAATGAGCGCAGGCTCGAGCGCTACCTTACGCTTGCGTGGCAATCAGGTGCTATCCCCGCAGTTATTCTTACGAAAGCTGATGCTCTTGATGATTGTGGCCCGTTTATCCGTCGGGCGGAGCAACTTGCTTTCGGGGCGAACGTGTTTGCGATCAGCGCTCATACAGGAACGGGACTCGAGCAGCTTGATGACTATCTTGGCACGGGTAAAACCGTCGTATTGCTGGGTTCATCAGGGGTTGGTAAATCGAGCCTCGTTAACGCCCTCGCTGACAAAGAGCTTATGGCAACCAAAAGCGTTCGTGAGAAAGATGGACGAGGTCGGCATACCACGAGTCATCGCCAGCTGATTCTGCTTGAAAACGGAGCCATGCTCATCGACACGCCAGGTATGCGTGAGTTGGGCATGTGGGCAGTTAATGACGGTATCGGGCAAAGCTTTTCTGATATCGAAGCGTACTTCGGTTCATGCAAATTCAGAAATTGTCGGCACCAGGATGAGCCCGGGTGCGCAATTACTGAGGCTATTCGCTCTGGAGAACTTTCACAAGATCGATGGGAAAGCTATGTGAAGCTCAATGCCGAAGCGCGGTATTCAGAAGATAAAGAAGGGTTCATGCGAGAAAAACGTGCATGGGAAAAAGATATTACGAAACAGGTACGACAAATAAAAAGGGAAGATTATCGGCATACGCCCTGCTCCGAGAGTTTTACGTGTAAGGAGTGCGGTGTGCTGGTTATGCCTGAAGAAGCAGGGAGCCAGCATCGAAATCACTGTCCTCAGTGTTTATCGAGTCTTCATGTTGATAAAAAGCCAGGCGATAGAGCCTCACTGTGCAAAGGCGTTATGGAGCCGATTGGTGTGTGGGTACGTAAAAATGGAGAATGGGCTCTAGTTCATCGGTGTAAATCGTGTGGCACCTTGAGCTCTAACAGGATTGCGGCAGACGATAACTCTACGCTGCTCATGTCTATTGCGATGAAGCCGCTCGCGGCACCTCCGTTTCCCCTTGCGGGGTTTGGTACTTCATTCCCTTGTGGATAACGGCTGTTTCAGAAGATCTTACTTGTTGGGTTTTCCACTGCGACGCAGGCGCCGAGCCCGATTGCCTGTTCTGGGGCAATAGGGCTCGGATCGTTGGGTTGCGAAGACTGGGCTTAAAATCTGTAAGGTTGCGTTCCTAAACTAGATAAAAACAAGCGATATGCATGATCGTATCGTGTAGCTTTGCGCGCGCAGACGTGTATTCGATCCGTTGCAATGCGCCGACTTTTTTCAGACAAAAACGAAAGGTCTGCCTGTCATGCTGTGCGAACGACACCACATGGGTGTTGCGTTCGAAGGAGGTTGACAGTGAAGAGACCCAAGTCGGTCTTTGTCGGTATTGTTTGCGGGGTTTTGTGTGCAGTCTCGGTATTTGCGTATACACAAAACGTTCGCGGAGAGGTTGATGCTGCTCGGGCCGAGGCGCTTGCCCGCTATGGCGGTGAACAGATTGAAGTATGCGTTGCGTCGAAAGACATCTCAGTCGGCGAAATGCTTGACGCCTCCAATACCACCACAAAGCTTTGGGTAGCTGATCTGCTTCCAGTTGGGGCAATTGAGTCGGTGCAAGATGTCTCTGGGCGACAACTCGGTTCGCCTGTTTTTGCTGGCGAAGTCATAACAGAGAAGCGGTTTTCTCGCACCGATCAAAGCCTCGATATTCCTGCGGGAACAAGTGTCTTGAGTGTTCCGGTTAAGGATGTCCAAGCAGTTGGGGGAGCGGTGTACCCAGGGCTGCGCGTCGATGTTTACGCAACGGGAGCTTCGGGAACTGAGCGTGTTGCTCAAAGCGTTCCTGTTGTATCGACGAATGCGCTTGATGAAAGCGGTAAAGCTGATGGATCAATTTCTTGGGTGACACTTGCGGTTCGTCCTGATTCTGTTCAAGAAATAATCTCGGCATCACAAAAAACTGAACTCTATCTGGTGTTACCAGGTTCCGAAACAGAGGGAGAAAAACAATGAAGCCAGAAATTGTACTGTGTCTCGATTCGGAAAGTGCTCGCCATCCGGAGTTGCTGGGCCTTGGGGATGAAAACCTACTTGCCCAACCATGGTTGCGGTTATTTTGCAGCGCCGTCGAGGCACGCCAGTATCTTCGTAGCGAATCAACGGTGCAAGAAGTATGGGTTGCCTCAAGCGACGAGATGAGCCCTATCAATCTTGCTGCTGCACTCAAAAAGGACTCTCAAGAGAAAGGAGTATACCTTCTTGCCTTCGAAGGCGGTGGTTCGATGAAGAGTAGAGCGAATGCAGCGGGCCTTGATGCGACATTCTCGCAACGAGATTTAGCTCAGCGATATGCGAGAAAAAAGGTTGGTCGGATGCGTGTTGCTGCCGATGCGGGGAAGGCATGTTACGCCAAAGCGCCTGCCGCATCACAACCAGATACCGCTTCGTCAAGAGCAGAAGAGCCAACCCTCCCGTTGCCTGAGGGCGTGCGTGATACCTCATCGGCGAGTACACCAAAAGCAAGTTTGCCTAGCGCTGCTAAGAAAGAGCTGGCTGAAGGCGTAGCGGCTCCATCGATTCAACGAGCGACTGATCAGGCTGTAGTGCATTCAGATCGCGTTGATGATCCGGTGCCTTTTTCAGTCTTGAGACCAGAGCACACTGCCGCTCAGCGACAGACACTTCAGCAAAAGCCAGCATTTATTCTTGCAGTTGTCAGTGCCTGTGGCGGAGCAGGAAAGAGCACGATAGCGGCGCTATCAGCGTATTTTTCGCAAGGTCTCGGAAACAAAACGTTACTTATCGATGGAGACATGCAATTTGGGGATATGCAGTATTTGATGGGTCGAGAGGAACCGTTGACTATCGAAGAGTTAGCTGCAGATCCTTCAAAAAGTGAACGTTTGAAGCCAAGTGGCGTGCAGCCCGCGCTTTTGGCGGCACCAAAGCGTCTTGAGCAATCTGAGCTTGTTGCGGGAAAGTTTGTCGAGATCCTTGAGGGTTTGAGTGATTGCTTTGATGTGATCGTGGTTAACACAGCATCGTTTTGGGCTGAACAGCACGCACAGCTGCTTGAGCGCTCATCGTGTGTTTTGTTTCTTATCGATCAGCGCCCTTCGTCGTTGCGCTCAAGCAGGCATGCGCTTGAGCTTTGCACGCGATGCGGAATCGCTACGACTCCCTTCGTTTTTGCAGTCAATCGATGCTCTCGAACCAGTATGTTTTCATCTATGGACGTCGCGTGCGCGCTTGGAGGCTCGCCAACAATTGAGCTGAAGGATGGCGGCAAGGAAGTCGATGAATTACTGGGCGCAGGGCAGCCCCTTGAACTCATTGAAACACGCAATGACCTTTGTGTGAGCCTTGAGCATGCGTTAGTGGGCTTGTTACCAAGCAAGACAGAGGAAGGGTCGACCGCTGGTGAGGTGTTACTTCCACAAGGCAAAAGGTTTCGGTTTGGCAAGCGCAGGAGGAGGGTTGCCGCATGTCTTTAATGGAGAGGGTGCGTCGTGCCGGTAACGATGAATCGCTGGCGCCGCAGCGCAATCAAACACTCGAACTTCTGCGGACGGCCGTGTATGAGCGAATTCCTGCAGGTGATATTGCTGCTATGGCAGCAGACAATCCCTACCGGGCAAAAAACGAAATTAGAAGCGTATGCATACTTATTTTTCAAGACGATGCGTGGTCAACCTGTACTTCCGAAGAGCGAGAGCGACTTGTCGGGGAGTTCCTCAATGGGGTGTTCGGGTTTGGTCCGCTCGAAGCGATGATTGCAGATGAGAGTATTACCGAAGTAATGGTTAATGGTGTCGCGTCTGTTTTCTATGAGCGCGCTGGTGTGCTTTATCCGAGCAAGCAGCGCTTTGCTTCTGATGATCAGGTCCGTGCTCTCATAGACCGTATTATTGGTCCCCTTGGTAGAAGAATCGATGAGTCCTCGCCGATGGTTGATGCGCGTTTACCGCAAGGGCATCGCGTTCACGCGATCATCCCCCCGTTGTCGCTTGATGGTCCTGTTATGACAATCAGAAAATTTGCTTCGCATGTTATGACGCTGGAGGAAATGGTGGCAACCGACACCATGGATGAAGCGATGAAGCAGATGCTTGTTTGGGCTGTCGCGACGAAGAAGAATATTGCTGTTTCGGGTGGTACAGGAACAGGAAAGACCACGTTGCTGAATGCGCTTTCGTGTGAGATCCCTGAAAACGAACGAATAATTACCATCGAGGATTCGGCTGAGTTGAGGTTTTTGACGCATCCACACGTTGTTCGACTTGAAGCGCGTCCCCGAAATGCTGAGGGAGTTGGTGCCGTCACTATTCGTGATCTGGTAATCAACGCGCTTCGCATGCGTCCTGATCGGATTGTTGTGGGGGAGTGCCGCGGTGGCGAAGCCCTCGACATGCTGCAAGCCATGAATACGGGACACGATGGATCGCTCACGACCCTACATGCAAACACGCCGGAAGATGCGGTGATGCGTCTGACCACCATGGTCAGGTATGCCGCGGATTTGCCGGTTGATGTAATTGAGGCGCACGTAGCGAGCGCTCTTGATCTCTTTGTTCAGATTGCTCGCTCATCTGACGGACGACGCTTTGTTTCTCAGGTCGCAGAATTTGGGCACCGAGAAAATCGGGACGGTTTTGAAACACGGGTTCTCTTTCGCCGCGCTCATGCAGGGGCGACTGGTTGTTGGGAAATGGCGCCTGCGTGGATTGAAGGACTGGAATCTCAGGGTATTGCGAACGCGAAGGAGGTGTCCTCATGGCTGGAGCAAGTATCCTTGTCCTCGTAGGTGCGGCCTTCGCTTTTGTTGCAGCAACAACGTTGGCGATTACTGTGATGGCGCGCGTTCAGGGGCGTGCAGGAAATCGTAGGCACCAGAGTGGACTGCGTGATACTGCATGGTATGCGAGTATGGTGCGCAATGGGATTGGGTGGGCGAAACCATGTGCTCGCCTGCTGCTGCGAAACCCATTCGTCAATCGAGCGTTTTCTGGAGCAGTTTCTGTAGCGCTTGCAAAGGGCTTTACGACGCAGACGCAAAGCTTGTGCTCAGCTTGGTGTGCGGCGATGGTGGTGATTGTTGTTGCGGGTACGCTGCTTGGAGCTTCGCCTGTCTTTGGTATAGCGGCCGCGGCGTGTTTTGCTGTTGCTGGCTACTTTGTTGTTGAGCGATACAAAGACAAGCGTGCGGAGCAGATGAGGGAGAGTGTCCCTGATGTTTTGCGGTCGATGGGCGTGTGCTTTCACGCGGGGTTCACGTTGCTCCAGACGTTTCGACAGATTGCTACAGAGATTGAGGGTCCGCTTGGAAGTCTTTTCTCTCGCGCCGCCCATGAGCTCGAAACGGGGATTTCTGCTGAAGAGGTTTTAGTTTCGTTTCGTGATCAGGCATCGATACCAGAATTATCCTTTGTTGCTGTGGCGCTTAAAGTGCAGCACGATGCGGGCGGCAGTATGGCTGCAATCCTCGATGCTGCGCGAGACTCTGTCCAAGGAGAGATTGAGCTGAAGCGATCGCTCAAGGTTCAAACCGCTCAAGCAAAACTTTCTGCGCGCGTGGTTACAGCGCTTCCGTTTGTCTTGATCGCACTCTTTTCGCTGATCACTGAGGATTTTCTTGCTCCTTTCTTTTCGAGTGCGGTTGGTTTGATCTTGCTGGCTGTTGCGGTGGCCATGCAGGTTACGGGGGTGCTTATTGTCAGGGGCATGCTTAACGTTGGATGTGATTAGGATGGCGAGTGGGTTTGCTTGGCATGTTGCCTGTGCTTGCATAAGCGCTGCGGTTGGAGGCTTTTCGCTGGGAGCGGCTTGGCACCGGGGCAGGCTCATGAAAAGTCGCAGGCAAAAGGTGAAAACTGCGGCATCACAAGGCGCGAAGACCCAGCATAACGTGCCGCTTGAGAGTGGTGGTTTTGCTGCGTGGGCCATTCGCTGCGCTCGCAATGCAAGTTTGAAAGCAGCACCAGCTGCTGGTCTCTGGGCAGATGCTGTTTCGTTTGTTGATCGGTTTTCACGTGAATATGAACGTCGTGTTTTGAAGGCAGGGTTGCTTTCTGAATTAACCCGTAAAGGATATGCAGCGGCACGCATTGAAATGACTTGTTTGTTGCTGGGCGCAGGGGCTTTATTGGGAGCTGTTTTCTCGACTGAGCTTTCGCTGTTGTTGGGCTTGGTGGGCGGGGGCGTTGGATGGATGGCTCTTCTGTGGTCGCTCAGTACAGAGAGTCGCATAAGGAGTGAAAAGCTCGAAGGGCAACTCGGCGAAATGGTTGAAGTGATAGCACTGGGATTGCGAAGTGGTCTTTCCTTTGATCGAGCGTTCGGGATGTATTGCGAGCATTTTGATTCAAGTTTTGCCTGGGCTTGTGAGCGAGCGCGGCAGGAATGGTCGCTGGGCCTTGTCCAGCGAGACGAGGCACTTCGCACGCTGGCTGCATCCTATGATTCGGCGCTTCTGGCTCGATTGGTTGAGAACATCGTCCGCTCATTGCGATTTGGTGCTTCGTTTGCCGAGATGCTCGAAACAACAGCTGTCGAGATTCGAAGTGTGCATAAGGCTCATGTTGAAGAGAAGGTTGCGAAGGCTCCCGTAAAAATGCTCATACCGGTGGGCACGCTCATTCTTCCGGCCATGCTGATATTTGTTCTCGGCCCAATAATGATTGATCTCATGAAAGGAATGTAAGCCATGAACCGTCTAAAAAAGCTTTTGAACAGGGAATATGCTCGACTATATGTGCGAGCACATAAGATCATGTCTGACACGCATGGGCAAGGAACAACGGAGTACGCAATCCTGGTGGGTGTTCTGGTTGTCATTGCGATCCTGGCAATTACAATCTTTCGTCCGAAGATTCAGGAGCTATGGGATGCCATTGCTGAGGGCATCAGTGGACTGTGATAGTGGTCCTGTTTCGGTCCTGTGTGATGAGCGCGGGCAAGGAACAGTTGAGTATGCGCTCGTGCTATTTTCCTTGCTTGCCATCATCGTTGCCTGTGGTGTGTTGTGGCACGCAATCGAGACGGGGTCATTTGTTGATCATGCTGCCATGAGCGCATCGCATAACCTTGCGAGTGTTTCACCAGGTGCATTTGTTGACGTGCTGCTGTATTGATGGGATAGAAGTGATGATTGATCTGCGTAATCGAATGCTGCTTGGATGTGAGGGGCAGGCTACTCTTGAGGCAGCGTATCTTATTCCTGTCATATTTTTGATGCTCTTGCTGCTTATTCAGCCATGCATTCTTCTTTACGATCTTATGGTCATGGAAGCCGCTGCGAGTGAGGGCTGTCGCCTTCTTGCTACACGGACCGAAACGCTCGGGTCTTCGCAGGATGCATGCGAAGCCTACGTGAAGCGCAAGCTTGGTTCTATACCGCCCCAAGATCAGTTCCACATTCATTCTAGTGGCTGCACGTGGGAGATTGAGCTTTCGGGAGATGAGACATCTGATTATGTAGAAGTCACTATTAAAAACAAAGCAAAGCTTCTGCCTCTTTTTGATGCGGGAGGAATACTGCTTGGCATTGCAGATGAATCGGGCGTTTTTCCTCTTGATGTAACAGTGCGTATGCAGTCGCAACCGAGCTGGGCTGGTGCTGATGGTTTAGGTCTTGATCCTGAAGGCTGGGTTACAAAGGATAGAAATGGCAACTGACAACATGAAATGCAAGCGAGACATATTTCACGATACTGAGGGATTTTCGACCGTTGGCATGGTGCTTGCGTTGCTGATCACGCTGTCATTGATTTTTACCGCAGCTCAGGTCTATCAAATTCAATCGACAAGCGCGGATGTGCAAAACGTTGCCGATGCCGCAGCGTTGGCTGCAGAAAACGAAGTTGCCGAGTTTCTTATTGTGGTACGGCTTTGTGATGCACTTGTATTGTCGATGTCGCTTACGGGCATTGTCACCCTTGGGCTTGGTGTTGCTGCCCTGTGTGTTCCTGCAACAGCATCGTTGTCTGCCGATCTCATAGAGCTGTCATCCAAAATCATTAAAGCACGTGATTCGTTTGCGGAAAAGGCAGCTGCGGGGATCAATCGGCTCCAGACCTTACTCCCGTTCTTCGGTGCGGCACAGGCGATGTCTGTTATTGAAGCTAATTCCGGGGGGCCTGTTGATACTGCATATTTCGGGCTCGCGATACTTTTGCCGTTCGAGGGAAAGCCTATTGAAGCTGGTGGCAATGATGGCGCAACGGAACTCGTTGAGCAAGTTGGAAACAGCAAAGATGAGATTGCCAAGGCTGCTCAGGAAGCTGAAGAAGCGGCACGCGAGGCAAAAGAGGAAAAACAGCGTGCCTTTGAAGCCGACTGCGGCAACAATCCTGGATACTGTATGTATGAGCGTGCAGCGAGCTTGGCTGAACTTGCGGGGAATGATAATCCGCTCTATCACAGCGTTGATACATGGAGCTTTTCGGCCGCACTCAAGCGAGCGCAAGCGTACTATCCTGCACGCCTTACCCAGGAAAAACCAGCAGGAAATTCGACGGTCGAAAGAGCTCGCTCCGCTTTGCGCACGCGGTTTTATACCTTCGCGGTTCGTGAGGTTACTCGTGGCTATGTTCATGAGGATGAAAACGGGTTTGACGCACTTTTTCCCAAGATGCCCAAAAATACTGCTGAGATGCGGACAACTGAGCTTTATACAGAAGCGGTATATCCCGTCACCGCCTCAGAAGGTAGCTATGCATTGCATGCTTGGGAGGGCTGTCCTGGTGTCGCAGCGGGCGCACTCTCGGGTTTAGGATCGCTCTCTCAGATGGAATCAGGCTCGTTTGAAACCTGCACGCACTGTGATTTTACGGCATCGAGCTTGGGAAAGGTGGCTGCGGCTTCGACTGCTATAGACAACGGTTTTGAGTACCACTACAACATTGTTGCTGACGCGGCTGCTGCATACCAAAAAGCGCGGGAGCAGTTTCAGCCGCAAGCAGATACGGTGAAATCGCTCGTGGGTTCGATCTTCGACAAAGCAAAAGCAACGCTCGAAACCGTTGCGTCGCACAGACTTGTAGCTAATCCTCCCGGCTCATTCGGATCCCTCGCTTTTGTGGCTGATGTTTCGACCATTGATGTATCTCAACGTTTTCCAAGTTCGTTTGTTCAAAGCGGCACCACACTGGGCACGCGAGCAGCTTTGTCGACAGCAACGCTTGCAAGCGATAATCCTGAAGAAGGAAAAACGGTCATAACTGCATTGCTCGATTCCGTGCGTGACAAGAGTTCAGCGGGGGCGCTCGGCGGAATGGGGGTTGTGCTTGACCTGTGGTCATCGGTGCTGTTTGCCTATGCGGATGGAATGGAATCGTTCGAGCAAGGAATCAAGGAAGCCATTGGTGCCATTCCTCTCATCAGCGATAGCGGTCTGGGGGAGTGGGCGGCGAAAGCTTTCTCGGACATGGCCCACAGTCTGGGATTGCAGCCTGCTGCGCTTGATTCACCCAAGCCGGTATTGGTCAATTCTGCCCACCTATTGAAGGCTGATTCGTCTTCATTTGCTTCACTCATGTTAGAAGCAAAAGGTGGAAGTATTGCTGCAGGTGGTGCGGTGTCGGGAGACTTTTTTACGACCGTTTTATCACTGTTTGAAATACGTTCATTAGAGGCAATTCATGACGGTGGTGGTAATGTCGAAATTGCCGTTATTGAACCCTTCGGTGAGGGAGGGCCATCGGTGCCTATCACGATTGCGGTGCCTCCTGCAGCGACATCGATAGCGGCAGACGCCGTAGAAGGAGCGGTTGATGCGATGAAGAGCATCTACGCGCAAGCAGGAGGTGCTCGACCATGGGAGTAGCCGATCGCGTGTGCATGAGGATGGGCTTACCTGTACTTAAGGACCAAGCTGGCCAGATGACGGTTGAGTTTGCCGTTGCTTTCCCTGTGATGCTAATTGTTGCTGTTGTGGCGGTAAACGTTCTACTGTTTTTCGGCGAGTGCGCGTCTTTCGACCGAATCGCGCGAGATTCTGTGCGTGTGCACGCGGCGTCGCCTGCCTATGGGCAGACTACCGAACAAACGGTGGCACTGGTGCGCCAAGCTGTTGAGGAATCGCTTGCTGCTGACAATGAGACAGCAACGGTGTCTGTTGCTGGTCAATCTCCTGGTTTGACTACCTTTACTGCAACGCTGCGTTTCTCTCCAACATTGTTTGGACTGGGCCTAAAGAGTTCGGTCTTCGGAGTCGAACTGCCCTGTCTTGAACACTCAGTTTCAATGACGGTTGATGCGTATAAGCCAGGAGTGATCATATGAAGAGGAAGGCGGGCATGGCAATGGGAATCATTGCTGCATTGATTGGCCTTGCACTGGCTCTTGATGCGTGCATACCCCTTACCCATTCAGCATTACAGCGTGATGTGGCAATTGTGGCAGACGATAGCGCTTCTGGCGCTGCCTCGGTTGATGCCCAAAGCGCCCTGAGCGGAGTGTTCGAAGAAGGTTCACACGTTTCTGGCTACTCAGATCAGCTCCCCGAGGGATTTTCAAATGAAGTTATTGACGGCGATGGATTTGATGAGGTGCTTGTTGCAGAAGGCGGGTCAGTCTTGGGATTTGTGGGAAGCGGTAGTGCCACAGGAACTTTTTCACGCGTATCGGACGAATTGATGGCGAAAGGGTGGCTGCCGATAGGTGGTGAGCAAGAAGCGATGGGTACGTTTGTCAAAAAAGACGGTACCTACACGTGGCTCATGCTTGCGTGCTCGGGCGTGGGCGATCAAGCAACTGCTGTCGTCCAGATTAAAAAAGCTTTGCAGTAAAGGAGAATGCTATGTCAGAAGAAGAGAGCGCAGCGCATTGTACGGAACGCGTCTGCGTGCCCAATCCCATACAGGAGGTTCGTGTTCCTGCAATGCGTATAAAGCTTGCGTTGACCTTTGGTGAGCGCTTGCGTGGTCTGTATGGATCTGTGCCTGATGATGCGGTTATGTTGCTGGTGCCCTGCAGAGACATCCACACGTTTGGTATGTCCTATTCGCTTGATGCTGCCTTTATCGATAAGCAAGGCACTGTTTTACTTGCGGTACGTGATGTTCCGAAAGGAAAGCGTGTTACGTGTCCTGGAGCATATGCCGTATTTGAGCGGGCTTCAAATCCCTTACAACCGTGGCTTAAGACCGGGCAATCGGCAGCATTGTTTCTCGGTCAAGATGCGTTGTCTGTGCTTGCAGGCATGCAGCACGCATGATTATTTTAGAAGAAGAGGAGTAGCGTGATGAAAGAGTGTCCTGTATGTAAAGCGCTTTCTTTTGATGACATGGATATCTGTTTCGGATGTCTCTATGCGTTTGATTCGGAATCGGCGCAAAATGATGACCTCGTTGATTTGGCTGAGCCGAGCGTTGAGTCTGTGCATATCTTGTCAGATTCCACGTTCGAATCCCGTTCGCAACAGCGTAGCGTCGAGACTGATTTCGCTGATGAAAAACTTGAGCGGGGTGCGCATCGTAAACGGGCGATTCCACCTTCTGAGGCAGCTGTGTCTTCCGAAAAGCACCTTGTTGTCATTCCGCTCGAGAAAGTTCCCGACAATGAGAAGAGCACGGCGGATGGGAAATCGGGATACAGAATCGAGATAAACGTTGTCTGTGTCTAATCCGATACCCAGCCGCCGTACAGTACCCTCAGTGACTTACGCGTTGCTTCGTGCTGCGGCGGCGTTGCCACCAGCTTCTGCGCTTCGAATGCGTATTCTACCGATAGCCAATGCTATGGCGAAGATGGCAAAAGCAAACAAAAGCATGATGCCAAAATTAGTGAGTACGGGTGCAAGGCTTTCGCTACTAAAATCACGCAGGCTCGCAATGGCATCGATGGCGTTTCCGTAATAATACGTTGGCGTGAATCGTGCGATGGTACCAACGATAGATTCGCCAAGAAAATCAAGTGGCACCCATAAACCACCGAGGAAGCTCAATACAAGACCAGTGATGTTGCCGGCAGCGTTCATAACCATCTCGTTGGTGGTCAGCTGTCCGAACAAAAACCCGATTGCTCCCGATACGGTGCAGAAGGCAAGTGAGGCAAGTACGATGAGCCCGATTGTGGCTGGTGCAACAGTGGCCAATGATGCACCAAAAACGACGAGACCCAACCCATTGACCCAGAGCCAGGTGACAAGCATGACAACCAAGCAAGCGCCTGCAATCTGTGCGTTCATGGAAAATGAGCTAATCGGTGAAGAAAGATTGCGCTTGCGCACTTCAGTGCGGCTAAAGGCTCCCATGAGAACGGCGGTGCATACAATGATGCCGAGCATCGAGGTGTATCCAGAGAACTTCATGTACAAAAGATACTGCTGCGATATCGGAGCCGATTCGCCTGTCTGCACAAGAGAAACGGGCGACGATTCTGCCATGCTGTCGGCAGCTTGGGCAATAGCCTCTGCTTCCGTGGTTGCGCTGCCGCTTGTAAGGAACATGCTTACGGTGCTGAGGTATTCATCAACTCGATCGTTCATCATGGTGCCAGCAACTGATTGATAACTCACAATTGTTTCGATGGTGGGCGGTGTTGTGCCATGATCTACCGCATCAGCAAATTCGTTCCCGAAACCAGCAGGGATGATAGCAATATAGGATGCGCGGTCTTGAGCGGTTGCATCTTGGAGCGCTTGACGAGAATCTTCGATCTCAATGATTGTTGCATCAGCACCCAAGAACTCGGTGACTCCTGCCGAGAGCTCGCTGTTATCACGATCGATGATGGCAATATCGGGCCGGGTTGTAGCAAAGTCATCTTTCGGGGTATCGACATTACTAATGCCGATAAATAACCCCATGAAGCTGAGATAAACAATATAAATACCGATGTAGATTGGGTGTTTGGTAAAAACACGGAGCGCGGCTTTAAAGACTTGCATAGCGCTGCCTCCTCATAAAAATGGCGGCGAATAGGGCGAGTACAGCTGTGATGACAAGTATGGTTCCGACCGTCGAGAAGAACGGATCAAGGGTGTCGTAGTAATACAAGCTATAAAACAAATCGGCTACTTGTTTTACGGGATTGGCTGTTTGGAACCAAGGTGCGCTGAGGGTGATATCGTCCGCAAGACGCTGGCTTGAGGTTCCATACAGTCCTGCAAACAGCGCTAGTCCGCAGGATAAACCAGTCATGATGCCGCCTTTTGCACGCTCGGGAAGCTTGGGGATACTGCCGATCGCCGCACCAAGAGCCGTTGCCATAAGCGATGCCGCAAAGAGACCAAGTATGCATTCCGCATCTCTGCCCCCAAAATCGATTCCGACGATGAAGCGAATGAAACAGAAGGCGATAACAAGGCACGTAAATGAGAGCAACCATGCAGCGCCGAGGGTTGCGGTGAGCGTTTTAGTGCGACTTGTTGCACCAACTGCTCTGCGCGCTCCAAGGTCAGAAAGGTTTGCTTGCGTGCGCACGACAACAACAAGTGCGATATTGGCAGCCATAATTGTCGAAAATCCGAGCAGCGCGTAAAAATAGCGTACCGATTCTGACGATTCATTGGCTGTGACGGATATCTCTTCGGTGTAACTATCAAGATCAAACAACGAATCAACAAAGGCAGGATCGGCAAGAACCATCGGATTGTTCTCGACAATAATTTCAATGCTTGCTTGCGTGTGTAAGTAGCGATCGAGGATGTCCTTGAGAATTGTCTCGTTGACTGACGTTAGGCTTTGAAGCGTTTGTGTGCTTGAGAGGAAAAGCTCAGGTTCGCCGCTTGCGTCGACTGAGATATAGGCATCGACAGCGCCTGATTTAAGTAATTCCTCGGCTTCTTCGGCATCTGCTACGAAATGCGTATCGAGGACTTGATCGGAACTCTGTTCGCTCAGCGTCTCAATCATTGCCTCAAACGCTTCGGCATCCTGATACTGTGTATTGTCGATGACTGCGGTTGGGATAGCTTTGAAGCTATAGCTTTCGTCGATGCCGGAAAACATGACGTTGAACAGCGTCGCCAGTACTACAGGAAATAACAATGCCCACAGCAGAACGCTCTTTTCCCTGAGCGTCGATATAATCGTATATTTGAAGGTATTCCACATGGTCATACCGCCTAATCACGGAGTTCTTTGCCGGTGATTTCAAGAAACACGTCGTTGAGTGTTGGGGGCTCAGCGTAAACTCGACCAAATGAAATATCATTTGTTTGTATCACGTGGAGGACATCGCTCAGATTGTGGGTTCCGCTCGAGCTGGTTACCGAGAGCGTTTTGTTGTCATACGTAGCGCGGCGCGTACAGGGCAGTGCTTTGATCTCGTCGAGCACGGTATTTGAGAGGTCAAATACTTCGATCTCCATTTTTTCGCCCGTCCCAATCATGCTCTTGAGTTCGTTGTTCGTGCCACATGCAAGGGTCTGGCCGTGATCCATGATCATGATGCGCGTACAGATTTCCTCGACTTCTTCCATGTAGTGGCTCGTATAGATGATGGTCGAACCTTCACGGTTAAGGCGTTGGATGCCTTCAAGAATGGAGTTGCGGCTCTGTGGGTCTACAGCCACAGTCGGCTCGTCGAAGAAGATGAGTTCAGGCTTGTGGGCGATTCCGCATGCGATATTCAAGCGCCTGATCAGGCCACCTGAGAGTTTGCGCGGACGGAACTTCACATAGTCCTCAAGTCCTACGAACTCAATAGCTTCATTCACAAGAGCTTTGCGTTGCGCTTTGTCGGTAATGTAGAGGGCGCAGAAGTAATCGATATTCTCGCGAACCGTGAGCTCTTCGAACACAGCCACGTTTTGCGGAACGATGCCGATGCGGCGTTTGAGATCGTAGCGATTTGGCGCCATCTTCTCACCGAACAACTTTATTTCGCCTTTGTCATAGGTCAGTAGCTGCAAGATGCAGTTGATAGCCGTAGTTTTGCCGCTACCGTTAGGTCCGAGCAATCCAAATACCTCCCCGCGCTCAATATGAAACTCGAGATGATCGAGTGCGAGTACTTCTTTGTATCGCTTAACGAGATTGTTGACATCGACTACGTTCATTATTCCTCCTGAGTTCTTTGATGTCCTCATTGTCTCGTGTTGTTGCGCGGGGCAGAAGTGACCGCTGTCACGGATGCGCATGACAAATGTCATTGATCGAGCATTGTTTGCATGATGCGCGAACGCGATATGCTTCGCCTCGGATACAATGGGCGTATGGAAAGGCTCTTCGACAAAGTGATTGTGTTCGCCTGCTGTCTGGCGATAGTGGTCATTGCGCCCTTTTCGGTCCCGCTTCTCATTGCCCTGCTTGGCAGTTTGATCGTGAGTGCGTTTTTTGAAATCCTCTTCATTCCATATCTTGTTCGACAGATACTGCTTGGTGTATACCTTGTCTTAGCGGTGTTTGTTCCCGAGGCAATGCTTTTTTTGCCACTCATTGTGTATGATTGCTACCGTACCTCGTCGTGGATTTTGCGCCTTGCTCCTGCGGTTCCGCTTCTTGCGGGACTTGCGATCCTGCCGTTCTCAATTGCTCTGTTTGCTCTTGTTGCTACAGGGGTTGCGTGTGGGCTTTCTTGGAGAACGAGTCAGATTGAATCCGAGCGATCCCGGTTTTTCGTGTTGCACGATGATTTGCGAGAGACCTCAATCTCGCTTGAAGAGAAGAATCGTGACCTTTTGGACAAACAGGATTACGAAGTGACGTTAGCGACGCTCAATGAACGTGGAAGAATTGCTCGAGAAATTCACGATAATGTTGGGCATTTGCTCACGCGTTCGGTGCTTCAAGTGGAAGCCTTGCAGGTTGTTCATGCCGATGATCCCGTAATCAAAGATGAACTTTTTCAGGTTGGAATAACGCTCCATGAGGCGCTCGATACGGTACGTAAAAGTGTCCATGACCTGCATGATGATTCGTTTGATCTCCATACGCAGTTGTTGGCGCTCGCGCAAAAGGACCAGCGTCTTATGGTAGACATTGAGTATGAAGCTGCCGAAATCCCCCAAGAAGTGGGCTACTGCTTTATGGCCATTGTTCGAGAGGGTATCTCAAATGCGCTTAAGCATGGAAACGCGAGTCGCATAAGAATCTCAGTTATTGAATACCCTGGTATTTATCAGTTGGTTGTACACGATAACGGAAGCAATGCTCCAGTGAAATCCCAGATGGAAAACAGGAAGCCTTGGAATGATTCAACGGCCAGACCAGCGGGCGTAGGCATTGGGTTGCAAACGATGGATGATCGTGCACGTGCTTTGGGCGGCGTGTTCCGGACTGATTACGATCGGGGATTCCGTATTTTTGTGTCGGTGCCGAAGGGAAGCGAATGAACCAAGAAAACAAAACGATTCGCGTGATTGTTGTTGATGATGATCCGTTCGTCAGGATGTCCCTCACCACCATACTTTCAGCCCATGCCGATATTGAAGTGTGTGCAGACGGGGGAGATGGTACCGAGGCGATTGTCCTGTTTGACGAACATTCACCCGATGTGTTGCTCATGGACATTCAGATGCCGGGCACAACTGGGCTTGCTGCCGCCGAATCTATCCTTGCAAAACATCCAGATGCGAGCATTGTATTTCTTACCACGTTCGCCGACGATGAGTACATCATCTCGGCGTTACGTATGGGGGCAAAGGGTTATCTCATAAAGCAGGAAGTTGCCAACATCGCGCCGGCTATTCGTTCAGTTGTTGCAGGTCAAAGTGTGCTTGGCGGCGAGATCCTCGGCCGTGTTGATTCGCTCGTTCATGGTACAGATCCCGATGAGAAACAAGAGGCTGCGCAGACGGCTCTCGATAGGAAGACAGCAGCGTTGCACGCAGGGCTTTCCGAGCGAGAGTTTGAGATCATCGAACTGGTGGCGCAAGGGCTAGATAACAAAGAAATCTCCGAGATTGTGTATATCGGAGAAGGAACCGTGCGCAATCACGTGAGCGCCTTGCTTCAAAAGCTCAGTTTCAAGAACCGCACACAACTCGCTGCGCTGTATTATCGTAACTTTCAGAGGTAAATCGCAGCCGATGGCTTAGAGCAGGTCGGCCAGTGCTTTTTCAGCGAGTGCAGTCATGTGATTATCGAGTTCAACATAGGCATCGAGAATCTTGTTGCCCTCTTCGGTCAGCGTGCTGCCATGCGCGCCATCGCGATCGAGAAGTTGCACGCCAAGCGCGGCTTCGGTTTCCTTAATGATGCGCCATGCTTTGCTGTAGGCCATACCCATGCTCTTCGCGGCTGCGTTGAGCGATCCTGTTGTGCGCACGCCAGTGCACAGGTTAGCGATACCTTTACCAAAGACGGAATTGCTCTCCGACGTAGGGTTTTCGATGCTTAAACGAATGCTGGGCTTCAGCGCGCTCAGATCTGCCATGGTTTATGCCTGCCTATCTGGTGTCGGGCGGCCGCTCGAGTGGGCGGTTACCGCTTATCAAGAAACGCAACGATTGCTTGTTCAATGTCTGTTGGTGCGCTCTCGATTATATCCGTAAACCTGATTTCCGTCTCGTCAAGACCAGCAAGATTTACGGGAATGAAATCTGAGCCTGTTTCCTGTGCGATGAGTTCGTTAAGGCGACATCCTGAGAGCTTTGCAATATCTTCGGGAAGCGCGTTGCCTGGCTCGATGTCATGCAGTGCGCGATAAACATTTTCGCCAAACTTTGCCCAGTGGGCCGTGCTCGCAATGAGCAACGGATTTTGCCCTCGAAGGTTTTGAGCAGCCTGATAGGCAACAGCAGTGTGTGGATCGAGCAGATAGTCGTGATGCTCAAAAACCTGCTTGATCGTAGCGAGACAGGTAGCGTTATCAATGGAATCGGCCGAGAAGTTAGCCCGAAGCTTTGCAAACGTTTCTTCATCAATGCGGAACGACCGCTTTTCACGCAGGTCGGTCATCCAAGAGCGAATAGTCTCACCCTTTCTGCCCGAAAGCTCAAAAAGCTGGCGTTCGAGGTTTGATGAGACAAGAATATCCATCGAAGGGGAGGGCGTCAGAACGAAATCGCGGTCTGCGATGTCATAGGTTCCCGTGTTGATGAAATCGGCCAGGACACGGTTTTCGTTGCTGGCACAGAAAAGCATCTCGATTGGTGTTCCGATCTGCTTCGCGTACCAAGCAGCTAAGATGTTGCCGAAGTTGCCTGTAGGAACGCAGGCATCGATCGGCTGCCCTGCTTCAACCTTACCCGCTTCAACCAACATGGCATAGCTGGATACGTAGTAAACCACCTGGGGAAGCAAGCGTCCCCAGTTGATGGAGTTCGCACTCGAAAGCGCAATCTTATTGGCATCCATAAGACGCTCGTTAAATACTTGATCACTAAAGACGGCCTTCGCAGCACTTTGGCAATCATCGAAGTTGCCTCGAACTGCCCAAACCATGACGTTTTCGCCTGCTTGGGTAGCCATTTGCTTGTACTGAATGTCGCTTACGCCGCCGTCTGGATACATGACGGCAATTTGTACGCCTTTTTGGTTCTTGAACCCTTCGAGCGCAGCTTTGCCTGTATCACCGGAGGTGGCAACCAAAATAAGGAAGTCGTGATCGAGAGCACCAGCGCTCCTTAAAGCATCCGCGCTTGCCGAGAAAAAGCGGGGAAGGCACTGTAGTGCCATATCCTTGAAGGCACTGGTGGGGCCATGCCACAGTTCAAGCACGTGTGTGTTTGCGTCGAGCGAGGTGATAGGGCAGATTTCGGAATCGTCGAAATTATCACCGTAAGCATCATGCATCAAAGATTCAATAACCTCTTCTGGCAGATCAATGTCGAACGCTTGGTAGATGCGTGCCGCGCGTTGTGCGTAGGGCACCGCAGCAAGCGAGAGGATTTCATCAAGACTTAAGGTCGGAAGGTGCTCGGGAACATACAGCCCGCCTCCCTCAGCAAGTCCATTGACAACGGCTTCGGTGAACGTGGCAGGTTTTTCGCATGCACCACGAGTGTCGATATAGAGATTCTGAGTCATCTGCGCTTTCTTTCTGAATCATTCATTGGGCTCTACCAGTATACTATGCAAAGCGAACCCATACTACGCGCTCAGAAGGTGGATTTCATGCAATATGCAATAGTCATTCTTGACGGTGCCTCAGGAGACCCCGTCCCTGAATTCGATGGTAAAACAACACTTGAACAAAGTACGACACCAAATCTCGATCGCATTGCGCGTGAGGGCGCGGTCGGGCTCATGCAAAACGTTCCGAGCCATCTCGAAAGCAGCTCGAATGTGGCATGCATGTCAATTGTTGGATATGACCCTGCTGAATATCCCATCGGGCGCGGTGCTATCGAAGGTGCGTCGCTTGGCATCGATTTGCTTCCTGGTCAGGTAGCAATGCGCCTTAACCTTTGTTATGTGAATGATGGCGTGATGGAAGGTTATTCTACCGACAACATCGCAACGGAAGATGGTCACGCGCTTGCTCGCGAGCTGAAAGCAGCGCTCGATGATGAAACATTCACGCTTCACCTTGGCACGTCGTTTCGCCAAATTCTTGTGGTCAACGGCCATTCTGAGCTCATGGAGCTCGAGTACGAAACTCCGCACGACAACACGGGTCAGCTCATTGCTGACAAGTTTCCGCCCAAAGCTCACAATGTCGAGGAGCAGGCTGCCGCTGATCTGATCGTCGATTACATTGAGCGCGCCAATGCTGTTTTAGCGAATAGTCCCATCAATGAGCGCCGTGTTACACAAGGCAAGTGGCCTGCAAACCATATTTGGGTTTTCTGGCCAGGTGAGAAGCCGGGTTCGCTCAAGCCGTTTAATGAAGTGTACGGCAAGACGGCGGCCATGAACTCAGCGGTCGATCTGCTTGATGGCATTGCGATTCTGACCGATATGAAGGTTTATAAGTTCGATGGGGTAACCGACGGACCGACAAATGACTTTGATGCGCAGGGCGCAGGTGGCATCACGATGCTCGAAGACGGTGCTGATGTGGTGGTTGTCCATGTTGAAGCACCTGATGCCGCTGGTCACGATGGCCGCCCTGATGAAAAGCAAAACGGCGTTGAACAGAGTGATACGCACATCTTGGGTCGACTGCTTGCTTATGCCGAAGAGCATCCGCTCCGCATCGCCGTCATGCCTGATCATCCCACACCGCTTTCGACCCGCAAGCATTCGAACGATCCCGTTCCCTTTGCTATCTGGGGTCCGGGAATCGCTCAAAATGCCGCGGTGCGTATGACTGAACTGGAAGCGAAAGACTCTGGCGTTCTTGTTGATCCAGGCTGGAAGTTTTTGCGCGACGTAATGTTCGCGTAGCAGGTATTGATCAGCGGTTTTGCTGCCTATCAACCGTGGGCTGGTCATTGGTTTCTGCGTGGTTTCCCTCATCGATTTTGATCCAGGGATCCTCTTTGCGCGCCTCGGCAATGAGCTCGTCGCTTGATTTGAACAACGCGCTACCCAGAAGACAGACAATGCCACAGAGCAGCCCGCCAATAGGAAAGGCAATCCAGCTGTAGGCAAATCCGCCATATCCATGACGGATATAGTCTTTGAGTTCAAAGCGGTCGAATCCGTTTTGAACAAGCAGATCAGCACTTGGCAGAAATCCCCAGATCAGAAATACAATCACAGCAAAGATCATGATAGCCCCGCAGATAACACCGAGTACATGATCGCGCTTTAGTTCGTTGGGAGTCTTGACGTGCTTTCCTGAGCGCACTGTTGCGCCGTCTTTGGTTATGTAGGTGATTTCAGAACGGTCGTACTTTTCCTTTTGTAGTCCCGCGTAGGTGAGCAGGCTTGCCGCTATGCCAATAATGGCAAGAAAAGGTCCCATAATGAGATCGAAAGAGAAGGGGCCGAAGCCAAGGTTGATGATATCGCCCTGTTCAGGGGAGAGGCCCACGAGTGCGATGATGTCAACTAAGATCATGCCAACACCAACGGAAATCATGATGGTGAACTTTCGGCCAAACTCATCAAGCGTGGCATCGGAGTAATGGGGATCGATTTCGCTGTGTTTGCGCTTGAACTCGGTATGATTGAGACCTGCAACCACACCAAGAATAGAAGCAACAACAATGAACGTAAACATGATGACAGCGGAGAGGTTTGCGGCAAATCCTATCGTATCGAGCGTGATGAGGATGCTGACCCCCAGCAAAACAAGGAGCGGAATAGCCGCAATTGCTTTACTGAAACGGTTCATGTGCGCGTCGTATAAATCGGTGTCCTGCTCATTTGCGATCTCAACACTGCCGCGTAGAAGATCATCAAGGTTGGTGTTATAAAGATCGCACAACATGAGAAGCTTGTCGGTTTCGGGGAAGTTGATTCCTGCTTCCCACTTTGAGATAGTTTGGCGAGAAACGCCGAGTTGCTCGGCAAGGGTTTCTTGGGTGACGCCGTAGTACTGGCGGATGTATGCGAGGTTGTCTGCGAAACTCATGGGACAAGATCCTTTCGGGTTTTGTGTATTGTATCTGATTGGACACAGTGTGCTTATGCCGTGTTGTGGTCAGGAATGAGGTCTTTGCGCCGAGACCGTTTCCTTGATCAAACCTTAAACGCGCATGTCCGCAACGCCTAGCAATCTCATGTTGCGTTTTGGCAAATTTTGCGCGCGTTCAGGTTGCATAGCTTCTGAACTGGGGTAATGTGATTGCAATTTTCAACTAAGACGTAATAAGCACGTGCGTTAAAACGACTGACGCGCCAGAGCGACCACTTGCGTTTTTCCATGACATGACCGCGTGTTTATGAGAGAATGACATCGAAAGAAAACACACTCGCATGTTAGGTATAGGATATCAATGTCAGCCCAGTTTAACATCCTGGCGGCTGATCCTGCCGCTGTCGCTTCGTTGCAACAAGAGCTCGGATTACCGCATTTTGTGGCAGCCTCATTGGTTGCACGCGGAATTGCTACGCCCACCGCTGCGCGCGAATTCCTTTCGCCCTCGCTGGAGCGTGATTGGCTTGACCCTTACAGCATTCCTGGGCTTGCTGATGTCGCCGATGTGCTGGAAGCGGCTATCAAGGCAAACAAACACATCATCGTGTTCGGTGATTTTGACCTCGATGGCATATCTGCAACGGCAACACTGACACGGGGGCTGCGGGAACTTGGTGCTCACGCCACGCCCTTCATTCCCTTGCGTTTTGATGAAGGCTACGGCCTTTCACTTGAGGCGTTCGAGCGTATTCAGACATTTTCACCTGATCTTATTGTCACCGTGGACTGCGGTATTGCATCTAAGCACGAAGTAGCAGCCATTGTTGCCCAGGGTGTCGATGTTGTGATAACCGATCATCATGAGCCTGTTGACCTCGTGCCTGAGGGTGTGCCCGTGGCTGATCCGAAGATCGGCACTGATTGTCCGAGCGCTATTCTTGCTGGTGTGGGCGTTGCGCTCAAGCTCGTGCAAGTGCTTGGCGGGCGCTTCGGGAAGCCGCATTTGTGGCGCGAGTATACCGATCTTGCCACGCTTGGTACCGTTGCCGATCTCATGCCAATGCGCTCCGAGAATAGGGCACTGGTCTCTAATGGGCTTGCCCGCATGAACGAATCTCCGCGTCCCTGCATTGCTGCTTTACTTGCTACAGCAGGGGTTGCCGATAAAGTGCTGACCGCCACCAATATGAGCTTTTCCATCATTCCGCGCTTAAATGCCGCTGGTCGTATGGGGGATGCCCAGGTGGCGCTTGATTTACTCCTGACTGACGATTTTGAGGAAGCAAGCCAAAAAGCCGCAGAGCTTGAAAAAGTTAACGATTCTCGCCGTACCATCGAAGCTGAGCTTTCTGAAATTGCGAAGGTGCAAGCCGCCGAGCTCTACCATGGCCAGCGCGCTCTTGTGGTCTCAGGCGATGGATGGCATGAAGGCGTCAAAGGCATCGTCGCAAGCAGACTGGTGAACACCTATGGTGTACCTGCCCTGTTGTTTACCGTCGATGGTGATGAAGCGCGCGGTTCAGGACGCAGTGTTGGACAGGTCAACCTGTTCAAAGCTGTCGAAAGCGCATCTGACCTACTGACACGCTTTGGCGGTCACGAAGCTGCCGTAGGCGTAACGCTTCCCGCTGATAAGCTTCCAGAATTTACTGAGCGGCTGTGTGCCTACCTTGATGAGCTTTCGCCTGATAGCTTCCACCCGCGCATTGAAATTGATGCATGCGTTGATCTTGCTGAACTCACCATTGAAAACGTTGAAGCCCTCCAGACCTTAGCGCCGTTTGGCCAGGAAAATCCCGTTCCGCGTTTTCTTGCACGCGATGTGACGCTTGCGAACTGTCGCGCCGTGGGTGCCGAAAAGAACCATTTTTCCTGCCAGCTAACTGATGGGAAGCATGCAATTGCGGGCATCATGTTCCACTGCTCCGATCTCGAAACGCTCATGCATTGCGGCAGTGTCGTCAATGCAGCGTTTGAAATTCAGATTGACGAATGGCGGGGAAGGCGCACGGTTAAGGCTATGCTTTCATCGGTTGCTCCCGCTAAAGCATGTGCAGGTCTTGAAGCGTGTCTCAATCCAGAAAATGTCAGCTTTGTCGGCGATCTCTACGCAACGCGCGATGCCGACATTTGCTCCGACTGCTGTGAAACTGCTGAGGCAATTGAGGCATATGAAGCCTCCCGTGAAAAGAACCGTGCATTTTGGGAGCATAAAGCCAAGCAAGATCCTGCGTCATTGCAGTCTGCTGTCATCGAAGCGCTTATTGGTGATGGAAGCTTGCACGATTCACAACGCGAAGTCCTTGACGCTTTATCACAGGGAACATCTGCTCTTGCCATTATGGCTACGGGTCGTGGAAAATCGCTTACCTTCCAAGTCCATGCAGCATGCGAAGCGCTGCGCAGTGGCGCAACAAGTCTGTTCGTCTATCCGTTGCGCGCTCTGATTGCTGATCAGGCGTTTCATATCAACGAAGCGCTTGAGGCGTTCGGTATTGCTACTGCGGTGCTTACGGGCGAAAACACACCCGAAGAACGACGCCAGACCTTCGAATCTCTAAAGGCGGGCACGTGTGACATCGTGCTGACCACACCTGAGTTCCTTGCGTTTCATGCTGGGGAACTTGCCGATGCGTCTCGCATTGGGTTTGTTGTGGTGGACGAGGCTCATCATATTGGACTCGCGAAAGCGGGCCAGCGCGTTGCATATGCAGCTATCGGAAAGTCGATAGCTCAGCTGGGCTGCCCAACCATTCTTGCTCTAACAGCTACGGCAAGCACTGATGTTGCTGAAGCCATTACTTCAACGCTTGGGATTGAACGGTGTATATACGATACGGCACGTCGTCCCAACCTTGAGGTCAACGATCAACGCAATCTCAAAACGCGAGAAAGCTATCTGGCTAACCTTATCGCAACGGGTGAGAAAACAGTCATCTATGTAAACTCACGTGAGCAGTCGGTGGCGCTTGCCCGCATGCTTCGTAAGCTTGTGCCCCAGATGGCACCGCTTGTCGGTTTTTACAATGCAGGTCTCACGCGCGCTGATCGCAAGCGTATCGAAGAGCTCTATCGCACCGATGCCCTAGCCGTGCTGGTTGCAACTTCAGCGTTTGGCGAAGGCGTTAACATACCCAACATTCGCCATGTGGTGCTTTTTCACATGCCGTTCAACGAGATTGAATTTAACCAGATGAGCGGTCGCGTTGGCCGTGATGGTGACAAAGCGGTCATTCACCTCCTGTTCGGTCGTGCTGATGCGGCAATTAATGAGCAGATTCTCCGAGACATGACCCCTGATCATGATTGCCTTGCTCAGGTCTATCGTGAACTGCGTCGCATGCAGCAAGAAAATGCTGACGACTTTTTTACGATCAGCAATACTGACCTTGCCGCAATTGCCAGCAAGAACCAGCGATTTCCTGTGAGTTCGCCCTCCGTGGAGTGCGGCGTGGCCGTGTTTCGTGAACTGGGCCTTATCGAAACGCACACAGCGTTTGTTTCGGGGGAGAGCATGCGCTCAATTCATGTGTACCAGACCGACGAAAAGGTAGAGCTTACCGATAGTGTGCGCTATCGCGAGGGTCTTGGAGAACGCGAGATATTCCATTCTTTCAAAGATTGGGCTATAAAGAGCCGAAGAGAAGATTTACTGACCCGCGTCTCGGGGCCCATTTTGCCCGAAGACGCGACCTCATAGCAGAAAGGGGGCGGGCGCATGAAGCCTACTAAGGAAGATAACGGCACCACCCAGCCCTTGGCACAAGAAGCTGCTGCGCAATCAACGGCAGACACGAGCAAGAAGAAAAACAAAAAGCACGATGAGGACTTGATCGG
>JAVWLC010000005.1:0-2181 GCA_036638175.1 Raoultibacter sp.
ACCACGTACCAGCCAGAAGACTGGACCTTATGCTATGGACCTTAGTCCAGCAAAAGAGAACACGATGTTTGGTCGTGCCTCGTTTCAGATTCATGGTGATAGCATCAAAGCTCCTGGAACAGCATCTAGTGGCTGCATCATTATGCCGCGCACTGTTCGTGAACTCGTATGGAACTCTGGTGACCATGAGATTGAAGTAGTAGCGTGATCAGTAGGACACAAGGACGTGTCTTAAGGAGATGCACATGCAATATGTTAACGGAAACAATTTTGATTTTAGTGGTGACGCACAAAATCTTCCTGAGATATTTCTATTTGATACAGTGCTTGATACGTCGGTACCCACGTCATTTACATCCGTCAAAACTTTGATTGCCAACGCACACAAGGCACGATGCTGCTTGGGTGGTGACGGACAAACAACAATTGTTGCTGGCTCGGAAACATACGTCAAGTATTGTACTAACTTAAAATTCGCTGCTCCTGAGATGCCTTATACCTACGACGATCTGATTACTGCAAAGTCAGGAACGCTTGTGGGTTATGAGGATTATACGGTCGGTGAAGAAAACAATCGCATGTCGTGGTTGGTGCCTGAGTGGACTGCTCGTTTCATACAAGGGTATAATGGTGGTGATGGTTATATAAGTTTCTATATACGCAGTCAGGTTGCCAACAACACCGTAAACTGTCGCCCTAAATACGAAGCTACCTTGAGTAGTCTCACGATGAAGAACGCAGTGTCGTACAGTGCTGAGATGAACTTCGGGTCAACAAATAGCGCGATTGGTTCGATAAATACAGCGTGGGATTGTCGCATGAATTACCGAGATACTCCCACGTACATGACGAAGCCTTTTATACTGACCATACGTTCGTTCAGTAGGTCTGGTGGACTTGTAGATCCGCCTGATCATAAAGGCACACGTCCTATTCTCTATATGGGCATGGGAGGTACTTCGCCTTACCCAAACACTGAGAACGTAAGACCAAATCTGATGGCTTTCCCTGTCGGTGATGCGGTGCTCACTCTCACCTCTAAGGACTTCACTGTTAATAACGGTAATGCTTGTCTTCCTGGTAAACGTTATCCTATAGATATTGCTGTCAACATAAAAGGGTTTGATATACCTGTGTGACCTGTGTACTGTAAAAACAATGTATGGAAAAGATATCATTCACAGGTCATCGTCCTCAGTATCTTGGTGGATTTGGCCCTGAGGCAAAACGTCGCCTCTATAGGTTTGCAGAACGTCAGTTACTCAAGATTGAGGACGACGTTGAGATTTGGGTCGGCTGTGCTCTTGGCTTCGATATGGCAGTCGCTACTGCTGCAATTGACCAAGGGCACAAAGTCATTTCCTGTTTGCCGTATCCAGGATTCAATTCACGCTGGCCTGTAAGTAGCGTGTTCGAACTTGATGGTCTACTGAATAAGAGCCATGAAGTCCGAGTAGTTACATCGAAAGACGATTGGTTGCATATGGACAATCAAGCTGGGTTCGCACTGAACAAGCGTAATCACTACATGGTGGATAACACCGATCGTCTAATCTCATTATGTTGCGGTGCACCTTCTGGAACGCAGAACTGCATCGACTATGCGTTGAAGTCAAACGTACCTGTTACGTATTGGTGGAAAGACTGGCTTAAATTCAATAAGCGCCTTTGACGCTAATTTTTATAACGAATCCTAGTCACCGAGAATATTATGGAAATACTGGTAAGTCTCTCTGCGCTCCCACCTTCTGTGTATCGCAAATACCGCAAGGGATGGAAGCCCAACCCAACATTGTTAGGCATCTTCGAAAAGATTAGTGGCAAGAAAGGCCATAAGGCTATGCGCCTGTATATCGATGCGAAGACTGACAACGTAATAAAGAACATCGTCCAGAACGTCAAAGCACCGATTGAGATTGTAGACGCTCTGGCAGAAAAGAATATTGTTCTTGTCGATTACATTGCTGGCACAGGCAAAGACTCACATGGCCGTATCGTTAAAATCGGTAAGGCTCTTGCGAAGAACGCGGCACTTAAAAAAGTATTCGACTCCGACCCCAACCGTAAGTCGCTTGTCAATGCTACGCGTAACCACCAGCTGATCTGTTTGTCGATGCACCCTTACGATATCGCTGGTATGTCTACTGACCGTGGCTGGGTTAGCTGCATGAATCTGAAAGA
>JAVWLC010000005.1:2281-22648 GCA_036638175.1 Raoultibacter sp.
GGTAAGTTCCTGCTGCATAGCAAGATGTATGCTGACCGTCGCGATCCAACGTTCGACTACGATGTTGAAAGCCCTATGCTCCGTGGTGACGTTGATGGATTCATTGAACGCCTGACGAAAAAGAAATTTGATTCCGAGTCTGAGAATTTGGTGATAAGTTATCTTGATCGCTATCCACAGATCGCTACGAAGCTGATGCAGCAAAAGTGGGGCGCACTTCGTTTCTTCACCCGTTGTGCCAATACCATGTACGGAGAGAAACAGTTCGGTGAGTTGCGTAACTACTTGGCTTTGATGTTTAAGATGTTTAGTGTGGACGGAACGCTTATCCCTAAAGTGTGGGAGAACACGTCTGGTAAGCCTGACTTCATTCAGATGTTTATCGACCTGATGCCAAACGATCAACGAACCGGTTTCCTTCAGGCTAATCTGGCTGAATTAGATTTGTATTCGTCTACAGCGGAGTCTGAAAAGAACGGTACGTTCCCTGCTGCGCTGTCTGAAATCTGGCAGTTCGTCAAATACGCGAAGAATCCAGAGAACATGTTCTGGTACAACGCCTCACGTATTAACAACGGTGGTATTCAGTCTAGTTACGTTGACGAGGAGTATCGTGGCATGGAGAGATCTTTCCGTGAGAACGTGATTGCCACTTCTATAGGCGCTCTTGCTCTTATGAATCCTGTGTGCCCTGCTGCTAACCTGACAGGCCTCGAACAGCACAAGGATATGCTGCATCCAGATTACTATGAGTTCGCCAAGCTGGTCATGACTGGACACAAGTACGTTTATATTGATGAACGTAAAGACGTGCGCCAGCTTCTGCCTGAACGCTTGGCAGAAAAGAAACTCAAGATTAAGAAGAAAGAAATACCGATTCTGGTACGTCGCCTTGATCTGGATATGTGTATCGCACAAGCGTCAGAAGAAATGTACCCTGATGCAATCGACCTGTCTGGTACTGGACATGTGCTGCTGGTTAAGAGTCCTCAGACGGCACAACAAATCCTCACCATAGTTGTTGCTCGCGCTCTCGACCTTGCTGCCGAAGAAGCGCTGGAAGAAGTGGAAGATATCCGCGAACGTAATCGTAAATAAACCAAATATGGGTGGCTTCGGTCACCCATTTTTCTGTAAATAGCAATCATTGAAACCTGTGGATTGCACTGATGAAAAAGAATAAAATTTCGGAGATGTTAGAAGCGATTGTTACTTCTGACTGGCACTTAGAGGGTTTGTCGAATCACTTCCCTCAGGACCATGTTGAACGTCAGTTGGAAACGATTGACCGTATCTATCAGTACGCTCTGGAACAAGGCGTTAAGCATGTATTCATTCCTGGTGATATCACTGATAAGTTCAAGATGGCTGATGAGACTAAGCGCAAGCTGCTCCAGTTCTTTTTGAAGTACGAAGGTATTATTGAATCGCACTATTGCGGTGGCAACCACGACTGGGCTGACATGACCGAAACGTCTATGGACTTGATCAAGACGTTCACCGAGTGGGACTTCCTTAAGTCGCTGCATATCTACCTCAGACCAGAACAAGTTGTTATCGATGGTATCGTCGTTAACTTCCTGCCGCATCCAGCGAAAGAAAGCATTAAGAACAAGAAGCCATGCCTCAACTTCTGTCACGTTGAAGCTGTTGGTGCGCTTGGTGATAACGGACGCCCGTTACATGCGAAGAAGGATATCAAAGTAGACCCGCGCGATTATACAATCAGTGGGCATATTCATCTGGCGCAAGTGTTAGAGAAGAAACGCTTCGAGTATTGTGGCTCTCCTTATCAGAAAACGTTTGGTGAAGCACTTCCAAAAGGATTCATTCACATTCGTGCGCAGTACGTTAAGAAAGAGCTGGTGGTGAAGCGGAAGTTTGTGGATAGTAAGCCCGGGTTTAGATTGGAAACAGTCGTGATTGAGAACCAGAAGGATTGGTCACGTCTTGAAGTCAACCAAGCTATTCGCTACCGTGTAATCGTTAAAGATGAGATATCAATACCTGCTGATATACGTACTCGCGTCCCTAATATTTCCCAAATAAATTCCACGAATAAACGCGTCGATCTCGATAATATAGATACAGTTGATGTTAGTGAGTTGGAACTCTCTGACATTGACCCACGCGATGGCCTTAAGGATTACCTAAAGGCATCTGGAATTAAAAAGTCTTTGCGTGTGCGAGCACGTAAGGAACTTAACGCGGTGTTATCTGAAATAGGGTATACTGCTGTGTAAAAAGTTTTAGGAAATTTCCTCAGGATCCCTGGGAAGATTATACTAATTTTTACATGCTGATTTCAAAAACTTAATGTCCCACGGACAAGTATTCCATGTAACTTCGAGGATTTAATCATGGCCAAAGTAAAACGTAAACTGAACGGTCCTACCGACCCAGTTAAAGGCGGCTCTAAAGCCAAGAAAGCAAAAGCTCCTAAGGCTGCCGCTGCTAAACCTGCTGCTAAGAAAGCTAAAGCACCGAAAGCTGCAAAAGCAAAAGCTCCTAAGGCTGCGAAAGCAACCAAGAAGCCTGCTGCTAAGAAAGATGCTGCGGACAAAAAGTTCGACAACGAGCGTGCCAAACACCTGCGTAAGCAGAAAGCAAAAGGCAAAGCGAAGTCTATCGAACAGCGTCTGAAAGAGCGTCTGGCGAAATATCAGGCTGGTCTGAAATCAACTCAGAAATCCCAGGCTGCTATCCGTAAACTGCTGGTTAAACGCCAAGCTATCGCTCGCTCCAACCTGGCCGCGAAGCAGAAAGCTGGTTACCGTAACCTGATCGCCAAACAGAAAGCTCGTCTGGCCGCTCGTAAAGCACGTAAGCCTGGCATCAAAGATGGCAAGATCGTGACTCCGAAGGTTCAGCCGAAGACCGTGACTCTGGTTAAGCCTAAGCTGAAACCAATGCCGCGTCTGAAAAAGGGTAAAGAAACTACCCAGAAAGTCGTGAAGCATAAAGGTACCGCTGCTCAGAAAACTGGCGCTAAGAAAGCCCAGAAAACTAAAGCAAAAGGTAAAGTGACTGTTTAATCGGCGTCGTCGATAAGACAATTGCGAAATAAAAAAAGGGGTGGCTTCGGCTGCCCCTTTTTGTATTTCTACGCACAAAAATTGTAAAGTCTTCGTGAGAACTATCTCTGATAAATCGTGTCCTGAACACTAATTTTTACTCGATACGAATACTAAACCCAGTAGAGGATGATCATGGCTAAGACTGCCAAAAACAATGAAGTTAGCAGTATCAGCACATCTGTTAACTATGGCTCTGGGAACATGGTTGCTTTACGTGGTGCGCGAACAGCCAAAGAGTTCAAGAAGGTACTCGATAAAGTTATCGCTGACGCTACTTCTGTTTCCATTCCTAAGAAGCTCCAATCGTTAAGTGCTGGCCCGAAGGTAATCGAACTTGCAGATATTGAAGGTTCGATTAAAGGCAAACAGGCTAAGACTATCGATCTGAACCAGGTTATCGACCTGTCTAAGATTGACATTACCGACGTCCAGAACAAAGCAAAGTATAACGCACAGGTCGGTCAGTTGTCTCAGGCAATCGGTGAACTTGGTATCGCTTACCAAATTCTTAACAGCAAAACTTTCAGCGCATTCAAAGATCAGTCTGCCGCTGCTAAGGCGTTGCTGAAAGTAATCACTGACGCAAAAGACCAGCAACAAAAGCTGGTTAAGCTGATGAGCATTGACGTTAAGACAGGCACTCCTAAGGAGCACACCAAGCTGGCTGCTACCATCGCCAACTACCTGTCTAAGATTCTGAATAAAGAACAGTACAGCAAAATTCGTACTCGTACCTTTATCGCGTCAGGCACTGACCCTATCACGTTCCAGACCTACGTGTTCATCGACAACTTCGTTAACTCGGACAACATGCACTATCCGAACTACGCTGTTGTGCTGTCCACAAGCGTTGCTGTCGCTAACGGTCTAAGCACCAACTACGTCACCACTCTGGTAGACGAGAAAGTGCCTGGCTCGTTCCCTCTTGGACGCAAAGTTGAAACTGCGCCTGAGATGAAGAAAGCGATTAACAGTCTGCTGGCTATCGACGGCTTCTTGAACTACAGCGAACGTAAGCCTATCAACCGTTCGACTCAGAACCTGCGTGATACATCCATGCTGGGTCAGGGCCAACATGTTATTCGTGGTCGTAAGAAAGAAATCTTCGACAACGTGCGTGTGCAGAACGATAGCCTGTACGTGCGTCTGGTTCCAGGTCTGTCTCCGACCGAGAAGCGTGAAGCAATCACTGAAATCCTTGGCATGGCATCAACCGTACTTCGTGCTGGCCGTGGCGGTAAGAACAGTCTCATTCACCAGATTGTTAGTGGCCGTAACGGACGTGAATACGTTAAGATTAGCCTGACTTCTTCTGCTGGTACAGCGAAGGGCGTCCTGACTCTGAATAAGATTGACCAGATCGCAGAAGTCATGGGCCTCAACCCGCAGCAGAAACGTTTGCTCAAGCAATCGGTTAAGTAATGGCATTAACCCACTACAAGGTAGACCGCACATTCAAGGAGAACACATTTGGTGGCATGTATCGTGCTCAACAAATGCGAAACGCTTCTCCTTATGTGCTGGACACTATCATACGTCAAGTCATCACCCAGATGATTGAGGCGCAGTTGCCTTTCACTAAGGCGCTGAACTTTACTCTGGTCAACGTGTACAGTACCGACAACGATATGTCCATGGGCTATTCGAATCGTCCCGATGATTCTGTCATCATGGTCGATAGTGGTATCTGTTTCACGTTTAGCCTCAAGCCGCGTCCCGTTCGTATCTTGCCTCAGCCTATGACGCAACTCGGACGTGGGCGCTATTGGCGTTTATGGGGTGTTGACAATAACAATGAGTACCTCACTATAGGTCTACCACGCTCTGTCGTGTTTGGCCTGAACGGTAACGGCGTTGAGTTCTTGAACGTCATCTATAATACCGTCGGTGCTATCACTCGCAACTACGTGCAACTCGTATCGAGTTCCTCCCTTACTCCTGCTGCTACTTCTCAGGACCTGTCTGGGATTGCTTCTCGTAACCTGAATGCCGCAGTGTCGAAATGTATGCGCACTATTCCGTATGATGAGTGGCACTTCAATCTCAACATGTGGAAAGAATACAGTGAGATGCTTATTCCAGATGTTATGGGCAAAGATTTCCCGCTTTACTTCTGCATCTTTATTCTGCCGAGCCTGTATCTGCCTGACGTTGGTAAGTCCGGTACCGCATACATCGAGAAGAACGTTGTTGACTTCTTAGCGAAAGGCCTGATGAAGATTAGTGCTTCCCTTGCTTCCCAAGTCGTTGACCAAAGTCCTGAGTTGCTGGCTGCGTTATTCATGCTGCTATCACCGACGCAAGACACGTCCGACATGGAATCGAGTAACGTGGAACGCACTAACTTTGTGCGTAGCTATTTCTACGAACTGAACCAGAACATGCAAAGCGTTCCTGAGTATCAGGCGAAGATTGTGCGAGCTATTGGCAGTAACCACGTTGCAATGGCGCGGGCACTCATCGAAGGTGGGTACCATGATCAGTTGCGTAACTTGATTGAGTACATGGGACTCACTAAGGCAGGCTGATATGCGTACAACCGAAGGTAACGTAGTTGTCGTCGAGGAAAGTTTCTTTGACGATCAAGAAACGCCGCTATATCCTCAGTCGGATGACATGGGTCCTGTTGTAAGTCTCATTGACCCTTCTGACCGAGCGGTACTTGCGCAAGTAGTCGCAACGCCCGGTGAAGTCCCTGGCTATTGGACTGCTGACCTTGCTGTTCCTAACATGGGTCTTGTGGACGATAAACGTCTGCTGATCAAATGGCGCTATGAGTCCGAAGAAGGAATCATGCAGTCCAGTCAGGAACTCATCGTTGAGCCGCAGACTGAAAATCGCGTGACTGATATCGTGTGTTTGTTTGGTGATGAGGAGACGTTTGAGATAACTCTCCCATTCCACTTCGATACACGCGGTGACAAGTTGAAGTTCCAACTGTCTTTGAACAACCAAATCATTGCGTCAGATGTTGATAGCAGTGAAGCTGGTGTGCAGATGGTTGTCAACCGTGCCAAGACCTGCGTGTTCAAGGTGCCTGTGTGGGTCGCTACCAGACGCCTTGAGCCAATCTCTTTGATTGCTATGCACACGTCTTACACGCGCAAGACCACGAAGATGTATACGTACAAACTATGGGTTATCACACCGCAGATTCTGATTGCAGCGTCTATGGTTGAAGACCATATCAATAAGGCCAGAGCCAGAGACGTTATCCCTGAACTGGAATATACGCAGGCTGATATCATTGGCTATTTGTATCGTGGTTTGGCGTTGTTCAATACTGTCGGCCCTCGTGTTACAGGCTTTAGTGGCACGAACATGCAAGGCACTATTCTGAACGGTTGGGTTATCTGTAGTTGCTACTATGCTCTTGCAGCGCAGATACAAGCAGAAGGCCAACTGGCTTTCGACTTCACTGGTCAGGTAGTTAACCTTAACATGGACCGTACTCCGGCTATCGATGCTGCTTTGAGCAAACTCGAAACTGAGATTCAAGGTCCTGTCACCAACTTGAAGAACAAACTGTCGAAAGCTGGTATCAACGACGGTGATGGTTCACAGGGTGCTAACGCGATTGACGGTGCTCGTTCACTCGGCAAGCTCGGCATCACGAACAGCCCGACTACCAAGTGGGCGACTGTTGGTAACCGTAGTATCTGGGTCAATACACGCTATCGTGTCACTGGCTAACCCTCGAAATGCTAATTTCAATTGTCAAAACATTCAGGAGAAGACAATGAAGGCTTTTATTCAAAAGATTGACCAGGTTTCTGATACCCAGAGCGTGGCCATCGTGCAGGTTACTCATGGCGCGAATGAACTGATTGCTGATAACTTCGGCGCAGTCGTAAGTGCTTCCTGCAACCGCGAGTTCCTGCCTGTTGAAGGCGCAGCCACTGTTATCCAGCAGGGCAAGACCTCGACTTTCGTTCGCACCATCATGAACCGTATGCAGGACATTGTTCCTGTGACTGAGATGGGCGATGAGTTCACTGCATGTTCTAAGAATATGTACATGGACAAAAACGAGCGCATGTGGGCAGTCCGTACTTCTGAGAGCGGTGAGCAGGTTCTGGTACGTCAGTCTGATATCGGCGATAGCGCTGAACTGATCGATATGATTCGTTCTGTCAGCGGTGCTGCGAACGTTAACCTGAACGCGACCATGCCTGATCTGGCACAAGCCATTGCTATGAACGACGCAGTGTTGTTCGGCGCAGTCGGTGGTGACCTGGTTAGCTACGTATCTAACAGCGGCGCACTGAAAGTTGGCTTCGTTGCTGCTCGCGTTACTGACGACAACTCCGTGCTGGTGGTTGATCAAGAAGGTAACGAAGAACGCATCAGCTCCCTGTCTATGGTTGCCGTGCTGTCTGGTGATGACATTGACGCGAATCACTTCCCAGAAGTTGATTCCGTTTCTGCCGCTGCTGGCGTTGATGTTCCTAAGCTGCTGGACTACTATGCTAAAGTATTCCGCTACAGCCCAGAATACTACGACAAGCTGGCGACCATCATCAAAGGTCATAGCTTCTAAACAAACCCTAAAGGGAGCCTCGCGGGGTTCCCTTTTTCGTTTCTACTGAGGATTTTCACATGGCGGCCATAAGCTTGGATGACATTGGCTCTTTTGCACAGCCTGCTAAAAAGAAAGGCAAAGCGAAAGTGAAAGCTAAGACCACTGCCGTGAAAGCTAAAACAGTTAGCAAAGGCGTTAAGGTCAAAAAGAAAAAGAAGTCTGACCCATCGAAAGATATTCTGCCGTCGCAAATTGACGCAGACCAGATGTATTCTGAGATCGCGGCTACTCAAAAGGCTTTGGAGAAATCTGAGAAGAAACCAAAGAAGAAGAAAAAAGAGAATGCCGTAGAGTCTATCAAAAAGGCTAAGAAGAAAAAGAAAGTTCAGTCTACTGACCTTGCAGTGCTTGAAGGCCAGTTGATGGCTGTTGTTGAGGATATCCCTGATGCCATCAAACAAGAGAACGACCAGATACAAGAATACCTGACTATGTTTACGCAGTGTCAGGCTATGGCGCGTGAATGCGAGAAGATGTATCTGGATAAGAAACAAAGCCGTGATATCTACGCGCTGATGAAACTCTATGATCAGATGCGTGAGATCATTGCTGACCTTCGTGCGCTGCGTGATGTTTCCCAGCTTGCTGATATTCTTAATCAGGAAGTGCTTGGTCCATTCGCTGAGTCTGCTGGTACAATTCTTGTCAGTGTGTTCCACCAAGTGAACGCATGGAATAAGAAGAACCTGCCTGTTGAGTTGATTGCTAACGCACAGGCTGCTATGCAAAACATTATCCGTAAGTCTGCGAAGGATGTCGAGCAATCATATCAGGCTGGTCTTGATAAGACGGTTCAGATATTCTCCGCCAGCGCCTAACACTGTAAATAAAACTGTATTTAGGAGGATAGCATGGCATATAGACCTCGTGGTGGTATTGCTGCTCGACAGGGCGGCGGTGGACGCAGATTGTCTACGTCGCAACGTCTTGCAGGTGTTACTGGATTTGAACGTGCTCGCGCTGGTACCCATGTTCGTATGGACCGCGCAGACTGGACCAAACTCAAGATGAGTATTATCGATGAGCGAGGTCAACGATGTGAGCGCTGTGGCAAACCTACAGCCCAGCTCATTCTTAATCATAAGGTAGGACACGCGAAAGGCGGTTCTAATATGAAACACAATCTCGAACTCCTGTGCCACGATTGTGATAACAATCAGATAGGCAAGAACAACAGGCTCGGCTCAAGATTGCTGCATGGAGGTAGACGGTGAGTCGTTTGCGTACTTATGGCTCTGATGTTGGTCTGGATGTTCGTAACTTCCCGGACTGCATTGACCCCGAGTATCTCGATGCTTGGGCGTCATACATTACGACCCAGACGGCAGTAGACTTGTTTCATTCGCTCCCACAGCCCATGGGAATGACGCGAGTTGTCGAAGGGTTTATTTCTTCTTTGGCTAACACAACATCCAAGTTCGCAATTCGTCCTGTGCCTAGCGTTACGCAGACCTCAATCAAAGAGGCTCGTGCTCTGCTCAAGATTCAACGCACTGATGTGGTACGTTGGCTGCAACGCATTCAGTTTGATCGTCAGTTTCGTCTGGCAGAAGTGCTGACTCGCACCAACAGCGACTACAACCGTGTTGCTAACTGCATCAACACCACGATCGATATCTATCTGGTGTACGTACCGCAGACAACACGTAAAGGAATCCCGAAAGTGGGTGAGATACTTCACAAGCAGGTTCCTTACTGGTTTTTGGGTAAACAACCAAAGGCGTTGTTCAAAACTGATAATTTGACCAAGAAACTGGCAAAGTCTCCTACGCCTGTTGTAACAGATACTTATCCCTCGATTCAACAAGCAATGCTTGCTCCACGTGCTTGGCATCTGTGGAACATGGATCTTGGGGTTAGTTGTATGCGCGTCAAAGGCAATGCGATAGCGCTACACTTACAGTCTCGCCGACTGTGCTGTTTCTTGGCTTCAAACAAACGCCCTGCCGTTGAGAAGAAGCTCAACAGTCTGGTCAGGAGCATATTCATCTAGGAGAAGAACCGTGACGTTAGACGTTAATATGCGGCTCAATAGTCTCTTGGCCGAAATCGCAGCAAGTGGAAAGTCCTACTCTGCGATGGCTAAAGGGGTTGCCGAGTCTTTATCTGAGGCCCGTGAGCCTATTCAACTCCCACAATCAGTTATTGAATTGATGGGTACTACCTCTGTGCCAGATATCACACCATACGATCAGGCTGACCTGCTTGCGATTATGGATGCGATGGCTAAAACATTGCTGTACGCGCGCCGTGCGCCAGACACTACCAAAGCATCGGATGGTGAACTGGCTAACCTGCTTAGTGAGTACCGTAGTATGTTCTCGCTGATGACCAATGAGCAACTTACTTCGCTGTACACGCGAGATGCGTTCGATGGTGTCTCACCGATTCGTGGGTATGCGATGGCCGTCATCCTGTCTGATATTGCTGCTGATCGTCGTCTACCTGTTCCTCAGGTCTGGCAGTCAGTCATTGATAACTACATTAAACCGGGTGAATGATGAATCAGATTATCAGTATGTCCGCAACGGCCACCCAGCAGATTGCCGATAGCTTTAATCAGGCTCTCGCTATTAAGCCGTTACCTCCTGAGTTCGACGCCAAAATGTCGAAGATGTACGCAACAGGTAAAGCGCGCCGTAACTATGAGGCACTCGCTGTTTTTACTGCGTCTACCGTTGCTCGCATCTATGCAGCATTTGACCTGATCAACTATATCGTTGTGAACGGCGCTGAGTTCGAAGATATGCTGGAGGTTGCTCCAGAAGAATTTGTGAAACGTATCAAAGCCAACGTTGATATGTCCACGATGAAGATTAACACGATGCTTAACACTGATAAGCTGAGTCGTGAAATCAAAACGTCGCTCGGTGCTCATCTGAGTAACACCGAAGGCGCAATCATCGAAAGCAGTACGCGTTTCCCTGGTGGTAAAGATATCATCATGGCAGGTACGCCGTGCCCAACATCTCCTGTTGCAGCCTACGGTAACTTTAACGTGCTGAACAACCAGGGCAGCGATCGTCCTCGTATCGATAAGGATGAACGTTTCGAGCGCGTCAACATGGAGACGTATAGCTCTGAGATTGCACAGGCTGCGATTCGTGTTGCGAAGACCTTGTACAAGGATATCTTCAAAGAAGACCGCACCGCTGGCAACGTGTTTAGTACGAAAATGGTACGCATCCCGCTGGACAAAGACTGGCAGATTTATAACGCTGCTCTGCGTTCGATTCACCCAACGATGCACGCCATGGACATTAACCTGTTCGCAAACCTGGATAAGAAAGTAGTCGATGGTCTTGGTGACTTCATGACTATGGGCATTCGTCCTATCCCAGGCAAGTCCATGATCGAGCGCAAGATTCAGGCAATGAAGATCAGCACGGACACTCCTGTTGAGTTTAACGAAGTGGCGTTGGCGACTGATGTGCGTGTTGAGGGCGGTCTGATTGTTAACCTTGAGAAAGAACTGGTTGACTATATCTCGCAGGGCGCTGACACCCAAGCGATGTGTCTGTATCGTTGGTTCCAAGGTTGGTCGAGCTACTACTTCCGTGTGTCCGGCTCTACTCGTACTGGTATCACTCGTGCTGCCCGTATCCCGCGTTACGTTACTTCGGCTACGGCTCTGCCTGAGTTGAAAAAGCTGCGTGAGAAGTTTGGCTATGCAGTCCACGACGTTGTTGCCGATGACAACGGGCTGACGATCATGCCGAACGGTACTATGGCAGTGCTACCGCGTCGTGAAGATATCGATGTGGAAATGGTTAAGCAGTATGAAACCTCATTGAACAGCGTACTTGAAGACCTGTTCTCTCGCGGTGTTCCGCTATCTACTGAACACGATACCCTGCGTACCAGCCTGTTCGCAATCCAGAACAACAATCTGGACTTCGACCGTGAGATTCAAACCAAAGCCAAATCGTTATCCCGTTTCAGTAACGTGTGTATCGGTATCGATCCTGACTTTGCGCTGATCGTTAACACGTCGAATGGTGGTGGCCTGTCTGTTAACGAGACACGCACAGTCGGTATGAAAGCGCCTACTTCTCTGGACGTAGCTGATACGCTTGGCTATGACTTCGCAGAACCGGGTGAAGCACCTAACTTCCGTTCTGCTGCTAACGTCATCGGTAACATCCATCACAACCAGCAGTCTGGTGGTATGTCTGGCTTCCGTCCTGCGACTGACTTGCTGCTCGAAGCGTGTAAGGCAGAAGCTGGTGCTGGTAAGCTGATTGATCGTGTGACCGATAACAGCATTGCGTATAACACGACTGATGATTCGAACCTCGACCAGTTGCTGAATATCATCGCGCAAACCTGTATGACCTATGAGTTTATGCTCAAGAACAAACAGGCACCTGATCTGAAAACTCTGATTCAGAATGCGCGTGTTGCTATCGGCATGGACGGAGAGAACGCTTCCCTGTCTGAAAGTCCGATGGATAACAGTCTGTACAAAGACTTGGTGGAGAATGACTTCTCGCTACCTCTGATTGCAGAAGACCGTCCTGCGCTCACCATGATGCGTGTGATGTTGCGTGTGCTGAATGATGCTGCTGGCTTACGTGGTTCTAACCTCGTAGCTACTTCTCTGGAAGAGACTGGCTCGATGATGAGTGCTGTCGAATCCATGCCATCGCATACCCACTACTTCTCAATGGGTGCAACCGCCAAGCTGTCTGATATGGCTCGCCTGAATAACTACTTCGGTGGTGCGATGTATCGCGCTATGTCCGAAGCACTGGTTAAAGGTGACCGTAAGAAACTGTTCAGCTCTCTGATTGAAAGCGACACTGCGCCTGGTTCAGATCGTCTGCAACAAATCATTCTGCCGTTCGCTGCACTGTATAGCGATGTGATTCCTAAGTCTCTTGAAGTATTCGAATCGGCTGAGTCTGAGATTGAACGTCTAAAACCCGATACGTCCATCACCATTGATGATATTCGTATCCCAGGTTTACGTCCGGGCGCTGCTCTGTTACCGCATCAGGTAGAAGCGCACAAAACTCTGCGTCGTCGTCCACGCTATGCGACTATCTTTATCGCACCAGGTGGCGGTAAGACGATGATTGGTCTGTCTGATATTGCTGCGTTGATGCAGGAACTGGATGACTTGGGTGAAGAAGGTATTCGTCCTCTGATTATCTGTCCTACCAACCTAGTAGCGAACTGGGCTGATGACCTGCACAAACTGGTAGACGGCTGGAACGTTGTGCCGCTGACTTCGAACACAGTTAACACCTGGGGCGAAGAACGCATGTACGATGTTATCCAACAAGCTCCGCGCAATACCATCTACGTTGCTGGCCTGAGCTTCTTGCAGACTGGTACGTTCAACGTTGATATCGGCGGTGTGCGTGTCCGCGTACGTGGTGCTGTTGAGTTCATTAACCGCTTCAATTTCAGCTACGTGTTGCTGGATGAGTCGCATAAAGTTAAGAACTTCTCTGGTGGTCAGTCTGGCTCACAGACTCACTTCAACACCAAAGCAGTATTCACCGCTCCGTCCGTCCGTTATGCACGTATCGCTACTGGTACGTTGGTAACAGACCGTGTGCGTGATATCGTCGGTCAGGCTGCACTAATGACCCCTGCGATGTTTGGTGATAACCTTGATGTGGCATATGATGGGGCTAAAGACGATATCGAAATGATTCGTCGTGCTCACTCGCGTATGGCTAACCACACAGCGTTCATCTCGTTCAAGCGTAAGCACTGGGCATTCATGTTGCCGAACCCAATCGATACCTTTATTCAGGTTGATATTGCTGAGCCGTCAGTACCAAACAGTTCTTTGCACCAAGAAGTGTACAACGCTATGTATGCTGAGGTTCTGGAGAAACTGGACGAAGCGGCTAAAGCTGCTAAACGTCGCGCTGGTGGTGATTCGGATGATGATGAAGACGGTCCTGATGAAGAACAGGATGGTAGCGATATCGATCCGGATGAGCTGGACGAAGGGGATGACCTGGGTGCGCTGCTTGCTGGTAACGCTGACCTGAACATGTATTTCCAGCGTATGGAAATGATGTTGACTGACCCGATGGGAGATGACGTTGCTCGTATGACGTTTGAAGCTGCTGGTGTTAAGCAGTTCACCTCGGCCAAAGTGCTTGCGATCATTGATCGTATTAAGAAACACTTTGAAGTTCAGCCTGAGCGCGACACTGACCCTAACAACCAGTCTGACCAGCAGATCTTCGAATGGAAGCCTGGCGTAGTTCCTCGTGAACTGGACATTGCAGTGTTCAACGGGCAGAAGTATCTGGCACGTAAGCAAAGTGATGAGTTCCAACGTCAAGTGCTGCCGCCGTCTATGACGCCACCGCCAGAAGATCCAGACTACTGGAAGCCTGAGACTCAAGGTAAGCTGATTGTCTTTACTCGCTACGTGCGCTCAGCCAACGCCATCTACAACGCGCTGCCTGAGAACTACAAGAAAGTTGCTGTAGTGTTCCACGGCGAAGTTGGTAAGCTGGGTCAGAACAAAGAAGCAAACCTTGACGCGTTCAAGACTGACGACCGTGTTCAGATTCTGATTGCTAACGAACAGGCAATCTCCGAAGGCCACAACATGCAGATGGGTAGCCGTATCATCCGCTGCGATACTCCGTGGTCACCAGGTACATACGACCAGTCCACTGCGCGTATCTTCCGTCCTGATGTTTCTGCTGCGAAGCTGGATGAGAATGGTAAGCCAGGTGACATGGCTCGTGAAGTTGTGTTCATCGACTGGGTGATGACCAACAAGACTCTGGAAGTTGGTAAAGTTGCGCGTCTGATGTGGAAGACGCTGGAGAAAACGCGCTTCGATGAGAAGGGCAACCAGCGCTATGAAGATCTCGACCAGTTCAAGTTGGACCCAATCAAGATGAGCGCCAAGCTCCTGATTGATAACAACACGATGGCCGATTTCCGAGATTACTTCCTCGCGAAGAAAATGCTCAACGATATCGAATCGAAAGAGTTCCAAGAGATGCGTAAGACTACAGTTGCTGCAATGCTGCCGCTGCCAGTCACACCACCTCTGCGTGACTTCCGTGTTATGGAACATGCACCAATCGTTCCTAACCAGAAGGTACCTGATCGTCACGGTTGGGGTCTGGAGCGTCTGCTCGATTGGGCACGTAACCAGAACTTCACTGATGGCAATCACGTTAAAGACGTGCTGGTGGGTACGCGTACTCCTGTTGTTACTGAGTTCGGTAACGGTATTGTCGTTGGCGTAACTGCTCGTACTGTTGACGGTAAGCTCCGAGCTGACAGTCCTATCAGTACCGTGCGTGTGCGTCTGTCTGGTTCAGTTGATACTGTGACTGTACCTGCGAACAAAGTACACATCGCCACGAAAGTTAGCGCTGCTGACCTCAAGAAATTCTTTGAGACTCGCAAGCCTTGGGCCAACGCTGCTGACAAGAAACGTGCTGAGGCAGAAGCGAATCGTGTTGAAGTCGAGGACACCGTCCAAGATGAAACGCAAACCGCTGACACCAAATCAACGGAAGTTAAAGTTAAGGCTGAGGAGCGCAAAGCTGCTCGTGCGGCGAAACGTGCTGCGAACAAAGTTGAAGGTAAGCCTGTCAATGAAGGCGTGAAAGAGACGGCTCGTAAGATTCGCGCTCGCCAAGCCACTGAGTTACCAGCACTGGACAACAAAGTCCGCGCTGCCAAGAAACCAATTGCGAAAGCAATGGAAGATCTTGGTACTGACATGGCTCTCGACCTGACGCCTACCGTATACAACGGCTTCGTTGCTCTGTATGCTGATGTTACCGACCCTGATGCGAAAGCTCTCAAGGCATTCGACTTCGTTGAGTTCGGCGACTACGTATACTACGACTGCATGTACTACGCTGACTTTGAGAAGATGCTGGACTTCATTGAAGCCAAGAAATTGGAGTTCGATGGTCCGTCCGTTAAGCGTCTGGAGTTCATTCAGGATTCCTTCGATGAGTCTACGCCTAAACTGAGCTTCAACTTCAAACTGGCTGTTAAGCTGCAAAGCCAGTTGAAACAGTTCTTCCAGATTCGCCACAAGACTGCCAATGATAAGAACCACATCAAGGCATATCCTATGGTAATGGAAGACCGTCTGCGTATCATGTTCGACCTGAAGACCAACCCGAAAATCAAACGTCTGGTTGGTCAGAAAGTGCCGAATACTCGTAAGTACGGTACGTTCGACCTCGCACCTGGTATGTGGATTGGCTTCGTGACTAACGTATCTGGTGCTAAGTCTCGCATCAACAAGATCGTGAAAGCAGGCTACACTGTCACCAACATGAAACAGTGTATCAAAGCACTGGACAAGTTGAAACTCTCGCCGTCACGTAACAAGTCGGTATAAAAGATAAGGGGCTTCGGCCCCTTCCTCTAAAAGGAATGCCCAATGGAAATTCAAATCAGTTTGAACGCTACTGCTGTTACTCGTACCTCAATGTGGAACGAATTGCAGAAGCGCAAGAAGAACGGAAAGGTTGATCAGTCAGTGCTCAATGCCGCTATCAAAGCATTGAATGCCGACGCCAAAGGTATCGTCAAGAAAGCTAACGATAGCGGCATCACTGCCGCCCGTGCTGTCTCCAACCTGATTCGTAGCGTCAGTTCTGTGGAGAGCACCAGTGGATCTGTTACCCGTACCGCATTGTGGAATGAGTTGCAGAAGCGCAAAAAGAATGGCAAGATTGAAGGTGCTAAATTCAATGCTGCTATGAAGGCGCTGAATGCTGATGCCCAGAGCATTGTTAAAAAAGCCAATGATAAAGGTCTGTCTGCCGCCCGCGCTGTTAGCGATCTGGTTCGTAGCGTGTCTGCCGTTGAAAGCACAAGTGCACCTGTTGTTAACCGCACTAGCCTGTGGAATGAACTGGGTCGTCGTAAGAAAGCTGGTAAGATTACTCAGACGCAATACAATGCGTGTATCAAAGCGGTCAATGGCGACCCAGGCAAACTGAAAGCGTGGGCAAGTAAAGGCATGACAGCCGCTAAAGCTGCAACCAGCTTGATCCGCAGCGTAGGTTCCGAATAAGGATAACATCATGCTGAATACGTTCTATCAAAAGATTCAGGTCATCATGACTCTGCTTGGTCTGTACGACGGATTGTGTGATGGTGTCTGGGGTCCGAAGTGCATTGAGGCTAAGCGCAAGTGGGAACTGATGGATGAGTTCGAGCCTGGTGTTCCTTCGAACGGTCTGCCATTCAACGGCCGTGGCAAGCTGCCGAAAGGCATGCACTATGCTTATAAAGGTTTGGATATCATCTGGGACCAGTGGGATGAAGTACGCGCTCAAGAGATTCTGAAAGAGAAAGGGCAACTCGTTACGCCTGAACTCATTCAGCAACATATCTTGGGTGCATCTGCTCCTAAAGAGGAGAAAATCCCAGAGCCTGTTGCTACTGTAAATACAGTCCAGCAGACTCCTATTGCTGCTTCCATTCTCGATACGTCTAAGCTCGAAGACGAATCAGATGATGAGGAAGAACTCCCTGATGGGGTTGTTGAACAGGCTGAGAAACCACAGCAAAACAACCAGAACCGTAACTGGACTCACAAACGAAAGTAAGGATAGCACATGCCTCAAAATAACACTGATAGTCTTATATCACTGTCTGCTATCAATAAGAAGCAAACAGCGAATGCGGCTATCCTATTCGGTAAGAATGCCGCTGTCCTGATCAAACGCCTTGACGAACTGGTTAAGGTGAAAGAGCTGGACACTGCGAAGATCGAAGCCATTTTGGATATGCTGAATGACGAAGATGCCACGACTGCATACGCCAAGAAAGCTGCTGGCAAGAACCTCGTCACTGCCGTCAAGAACCTGTACAAGGCTAAGACACTTGTGGCTACCATCAACGCGCTCCGTGCTATCAAGATCAAGCTGACTGACCCTAACAAAGTCACTGCCGTGAAGCCTGAGAAAGTTGCGAAGACCCGCGTACGTGGAAAAGAAGCGCCAGTTAAACCTGCTGCTGTGCTTGCTCGTCCTGTGGATGCAAACGCAAAACTGCCTGCGGTGAACATTGCCAGCATTGGGCCGAAGTTCATGAATAGCGTTACTCAATCTAAGATTGATGCAATCGCTGCCCAGCTCTCTGCGGCTACTGGTCTGACGTTCATCGGTAGTCACACGCCGTCCAACGGACAATCATCCGACTGGTCTTTCATTGCGCAGAATCCTAATTCGCGTTATCGTGCTGTACACATCGACCCGCCGTATGAGTTCCATGAGTACGAAAGCTCTCCTGATTGGCACATCTCCGCTGAGACCAATGATGGTAGATATGCTATCTCTCAGGAGCGTCTGCGTAAGTGCTCTGCCGAGACTATCGCCAAAGCTGTCGCTAAGCTGGTTGGTAAGATTGGCGGTAAAGGTACTAAAGCCAAAGCGGCTGCTGTAGCCAAGTCAACGTTCTCTCCTGCGTATTCTTCGTTACGCCGCCAGAACGCAATGCACTACGCTCAGGACTTCATTACTGCTGTTGAGCCTGAGCCAGGTCGTGGTGTTCTGCTGACAACTGGTCGTAGCATCTTCCGCTTCCAATACAAGAAACTGAACATCGGCGTTTCTATGTTGCAGAAGGGTTGGGCTATGGTGTTCGAAGGTCCGCATCTGAAAGCACCGCGTACCGTCCAGATTCATTTAGGTGAGTTGGAGTCTATCAAGAACGTCATTAAGTTGCTCTCGACTAAAGACGCTACTGATGCACAAATCACTGCCGCAGCCGTTAAAGGCAAGCGTAAGTTTTAATCCAAAGGGTGGCTTCGGCTGCCCTTTTTCGATCTTAAATCTGTAAATAACGACCATCAAATTGTGTTATACACTCTGATAGGACTAGATGGTGAATAAGACCAAGTTTATAGCTCTCGACTATGAACCACCAGAGCAGTTTGCTGAACAGCAAACATACGATGGCGTTCGAATATTAAAAAGCATAAGCAAAAGCGCGAAAGGCGGTAAAGCACTTCTGGTCCTCGACCACATGCCGACTGATGACTTGCGTAACGGCAAGATATTCAGTAGCACTGAAGGTGAGTTGTTCCTAAATCAGATTCAGTATCTTGAAGATACGTTCCCGACCAAGACAACTCTCGATGATTGGAACTTCCTTGTTGTTTCGTACAACATGTTTAAGACGTATGATAAGTCTGAGCAGTACAAGGAAGAAGCCGACGCAGCATTTGCTGACCGCATCAAAGAAATCATCGTTGATTACAAGCCAGACTATGTACTGACTTTTGGTAAAGCACCATTCAAGGCGCTTAACGCTGATAAAATTCAGTTATCAAAAGATCACTACGAGCACTGGTATGGCGTGGAGATTCCGACTAAGATTAAGCACGATGGTAAGAAGCACAGCTTTGTCCATCTGCCGAACGTTAGTTATCACACGGTACTGAACCCGATGCACATTAGTGCGTCGTCGTACACACTTGGTTACATGGCGCGTTGGATGCTGCCGTGGTTGAACAAGGGTATGCGGTATAAGATTGATGAGGTTACGTGCGGTAAGAAACGTAACTGGGACCTAGTGTATGTAACTAAGGTCAAGCAACTTGAAAAGATCTTGAAGCGCATGAAGCGTTCCAAGATAGTCGCAGTCGATACAGAAACCGAGAACTTGAACCGTATCAAGAATAAGATCTTGACGGTACAGCTCTCGGACGACGGCAAGAAGGCATACGTCATTCCTGTCTATCACCGTGACAGTCCGTTCAGTCCCAAAGAACTGCGTAAGGTAAGCGAATTGTTCAGAGACTTCTTTGAAGAAAACTCGAACAAGTATCAAGTCTACACCAACGCGAAGTTCGACCTGAACGTAATGCGTTCTAACTTCGGCATCCGCAGTTATGCGTCAAACGTTTGGGATATCCAAGCAGGTGAGTTCGCAAACGATGAGAACGCCAAGTCGTTGATGAACGTTACTGGTGCAGGTTATTACAACTTGGCCAACCTGACAATGCAGTATGGCTGTACTGTTTATCATGAAGTGTCGTTCGGTAAAGAGATGCGAGCAACGATCTCCGACGTTGACCTCGATGAAACAGTGCAAGAATACGCAGGGCTTGACGTTATCGTTCCGTTCCGTATTGCAGAACAGCAACGCAAGCGAGCAGCCGATATCAAGTATGTCAAGTATGAGTCTATGGTCAGTGAGCAAATCTCCGACCAGATTCATGCGTTCTCGATTCTGGAGACGACAGGTGCTGGTGCTGATATCGATTACCTGTTTAAGCTCAACCTTCCGAACTCACCGATTAACGAGGAGATTCGAAACGTAGAGCGTGAGTTCATGAACAGCCCAGAGGTCAAGGCTGCCAACAAACTTATTTGCCAAGACGATAATGTTCCTAAGATGGGTCTTATGGGACGAGTCGAGGTAACCAAGTTCGATATGTCGAAGTCAGAACACAAACAGATTTTGTTCTTCGATGTGATGAAACTCAAGCCGCTGAAAGAGGGTGAACAGTTACGTGAGAACGGTAAGAAGACTGGTAAGCTCGATAAGGACTTCCAGGCGGCGTATGCTGACGTTCCGCTTGTTGCGCTCTACACCAAACTCGGAAAAGCATACAAGCTCAAGAACGCCTACGTTAACAGCCTGCTAAAGCTCTGGGGAGAATCAGAAGACTTCAAGCACGACCGATCAATACGACCAACGTATGGTTACCTTGGAGTTGTAACAGGACGTACA